>JARFPS010000279.1 GCA_029288175.1 Miltoncostaea sp.
CGGCTCGGTGGCTCTCATCGTCGATGTGGGGTCCCTCAAGGGCTCCGGGAAGGGCGGCCTGGCATGACAGAGGCCTTGGACTACGGCCAGATGCAGCTCGACGCGCTGCGGGAGGTCGGCAACATCGGGGCCGGCACCGCGGCGTCGGCGCTTGCCCAGATGACGGGCAAGGCGGTGGATATGGGCGTGCCCAGGGTCAGCGTGCTGGCCATCCACGAGATCCCCGACCAGGTCGGCGGCGGGGAGGCCATCGTCGCGGCGGCTTTCATGCGCGTCGAGGGCGACGCGCCGGGTCACATGCTGTTCCTCATGCCCGAGGACGCCGCGCACGAGATCGTCGAGGCCATGATGGGCGGATCGTTCGACGAGGAGCCGGTGGTGGCGAGCTTCGGCGAGATGAAGCTCAGCGCGCTTCAGGAGGTCGGGAACATCCTGACCGGGTCGTACCTCCGCGCGATCGCCGAGCTGACCGGCCTGCACCTCGAGCCCAGCCCGCCGGCGATCGGCGTCGACATGGCGAGCGCTCTGCTCGTGCAGGCCCTTGCCGAGGCGGCGGAGGGTGCCGAGACGGCCCTGCTCATCGAGACGGCCTTCGCCGACGGCGATCTACCCCCGACGGGGCAGTTCGTCTTCGTGCCGAAGGAGGACTCGGTCGCGGCGGTCCTCGAGGGTCTGGGTCTGTCCCTGTGACGACCGCGACGCGTCCGCTCACCGTCGGGCTCGGGCAGCTCGTGGTCAGCGCCGAGGCCGGCGCGACCATCGCGGCCATCGGGCTCGGCTCGTGCATCGGCCTGGTCATGCACGACGACGTGGCCGCGGTCGGCGGAATGGTCCACATCATGCTTCCCGAGTCCAGCGGCAAGACGCCCCCGGGCAAGTTCGCGGACTCGGCCGTGCCCGCGCTGGTCGCAGAGCTCGAGGCGCTGGGCGCCGAGCGCTCGCGCCTCAGGGTCAAGATGGCCGGAGGGGCCCAGATGTTCTCGGCGGGCTCGGGCAGCAGCAGCGTCTTGAACGTGGGGGCCCGCAACGGAATCGCCACCCGGGCGGCGGTGCAGGCCGCCGGGCTGAGCCTGCTCGCGGCCGACACCGGCGGCAGCAACGGCCGGACGGTCGAGCTCACCGTCGGAGCGGGTCAGGTGTTGGTGCGCAGCGTGGGCGGGCAGCCCGAGCCCTTGTAGAGGGGGCTTCCGCCGCCCGCGAGGGTGGCTGCGGGTTCTTCAAGCCCTTCGAGAACCTGCCGATACGGGACGGGCCGGTCTGCCCGCGCCCGTCGCGGCGGGGTGGAGCGGTGATCGCAGGCGGCGCCCGGAGTGGCGTCCGCATGGACGCCATGGATGGCGACCGGCAGGGAGTCGGCCGACCGATCCATGGCCAAGTCCGGCGAAGATCGCACCGAGAAAGCAACACCCAAGCGCCGCCAGGAGGCCCTTGAGCGCGGCCAGGTGGCGCGCAGCAAGGAGATCAACACGGCGATGGCCCTGTTGGTCCTCTTCGGGATGCTGGCATTCGTCGGCACCTGGGCGCTCGGGCGCTTCATGACGCTGATGACCGTGTCGCTCCGTGACGCGGGCGAGAGCGACGGGATCAGCCGCGCCGAGGGTTGGGCCATCCTGATGCAGGCGGGCGAGACGACCGCCGCGATCACCGCGCCGTTCGCCATCGCGGGGCTCATCGGGGGCGTGATCGCGGCGGGCGTCCAGGTCAAGCCCGGGATCTACATGAAGGTCCTGAAGCCGCGCTTCTCGGGCATCAATCCCAAGAACGGGGTCAAGCGACTGGCCTCGCCGCGCTCGCTGGTGAGCGTGGTGAAGGACATCTTCAAGCTGCTGGCCATCGGGGGTCTCGGCTTCGCGATCCTGTCCAACGCGATGCCCGACCTGTTCGGGCTGATGGGCGCCAGCCCCGGCCGTGTGCTGGTGGTCGTGGCCGCCCTGGTGCTCCAGCTGGGCCTGTCGTTCACCGGCGCCTACATCCTGATCGCCATCCTCGACTTCATCTTCGAGCGCTGGCAGACCGAGCGCGACATGCGCATGACCAAGCAGGAGGTCAAGCGCGAGGCGAAGGACCAGGACCTCAGCCCCGAGATCAAGGGGCAGATCAAGCAGAAGCAGCGTGAGGCCGCGGTGCGTCGGATGATGGCCGCCGTGCCCGATGCGGACGTGGTGATCACCAACCCCACGCACTTCGCGGTCGCCCTCCGCTACGCCACCTCGCTGCCCGCGCCGAAGGTCGTCGCCAAGGGCGCGGACGCCGTGGCCCGCCGGATCATCGCCGTCGCCGAGGAGCACGAGGTGGCCGTGGTCCAGGACCCGCCGCTCGCCCGCAGCCTGTTCGCCGCGGCCGAGGTGGGGGACTACATCCCCGCCGACGCGTTCGCCGCGGTCGCCGAGATCCTCGCCCACGTCTACCGCATCGCGGGCCGTCAGCCCGCGGCCGCCTAGGCCATGTCGACCGACGTCGCCGGCGCACCGCAGGAAGGGGGGAACGCCAACGCCTACCTGGGCAAGGTGATGGCGAACAGCGACGTGGCGATTGCCGGCGCGGTGGTCGGCATCGTCGTGATGATGATCATCCCGCTGCCCACGTGGCTGCTGGACATCCTCCTCACGTTCAACATCTCGATGGCGCTCGCGATCGTGCTGGCCGTCATGTACACGACCGAGCCGCTGCAGTTCTCGATCTTCCCGAGCCTGCTGCTCATCGCGACGCTGTTCCGTCTGGGGCTGAACATCTCGGGCACGCGGCTGATCCTGCTGCAGGGCGACGCCGGCGAGGTGATCTCGAGCTTCGGCCAGTTCGTCGTGGGCGGCAACGTCGTCGTCGGGCTCATCGTGTTCGCGATCCTCGTGATCATCCAATTCGTGGTGATCACGAGCGGTGCCGGGCGCGTCGCCGAGGTGGCCGCCCGATTCACCCTCGACGCCATGCCCGGCAAGCAGATGGCGATCGACGCGGACCTGAACGCGGGGATCATCACCGACGAGGAGGCCCGCCAGCGCCGCGAGTCCATCTCCAAGGAGGCGGACTTCTACGGCGCCATGGACGGTGCTTCCAAGTTCGTGAAGGGCGATGCGATCGCGGCCGTGCTGATCGTGTTCATCAACCTGCTCGGCGGGCTCGCGGTGGGCGTCTTCCAGCAGGGGATGAGCTTCGGCGAGGCCATCAACCACTTCTCCCTGCTGACCGTCGGCGAAGGGCTGGTCAACCAGATCCCCGCGCTGCTCATCAGCACCGCGACCGGCATCATCGTGACCCGTTCGGTCGGCGAGTCGAACCTCGGTGAGGACCTCGCGCGCCAGGTCGTCAGCCAGCCGCGGGCGATGTACCTGACCGGCACGGTCATCGTGCTCCTCGGTTTCGTCCCCGGCCTGCCCCTGCTGCCGTTCTTCGGCATCGGCGGGGTGGCGCTGGCGGTCGGCTACGCGCTGCAGCAGGGTCAGCGCGAGGAAGAGGTTCGGGCCGAGCAGGAGCAGACGCAACTGGCCAAGCGGCCGCCCGAGCCCGAGAACGTTGCGGCGCTCCTTCCGTTGGATCCGCTGGAGCTCGAGATCGGCTACGGCCTCGTTCCCCTGGTCGACCAGGACGAGGGGGGAGACCTCCTGGCCCGCGTCGCGATGGTGCGGCGTCAGATGGCCACCGAGATGGGCCTGTCGCTCAGCCCCATCCGCATCCGCGACAACATCCAGCTGACCTCGCACGAGTACGCCATCAAGATCAAGGGCGTCGAGGTCGCGCGCTGGAGCCTCGTGCCCGGTCAGCTGCTGGCCATGAACCCCGGCACGGCCGACGCGTCGCTGGACGGCCAGGCCACCGTTGAGCCGGCCTTCGGCCTCCCCGCCGTCTGGATCGGCGAGGCCCAGCGCGAGGTGGCCGAGGTCGGCGGTTACACCGTGGTCGATCCCACCTCGCTCGTGGTCACGCATCTGTCCGAGGTGATCCGCCGCCACGCCGACGAGCTGCTCGGCCGCCAGGACGTCCGCACGCTGCTCGACGGCCTCAAGGAGGCCCATCCGGCGGCCGTCGAGGAGCTCGTCCCCGACCACATGTCGGTCGGCGAAGTCCAGCGCGTCCTTCAGACCCTGCTGTCGGAGGGTGTCCCGATCCGCGACCTGGTCACCATCCTGGAGACGCTCGGCGACAAGGCGAAGCTCACCAAGGAGGTGCCGATCCTGGCCGAGTACTGCCGCCAGAGCCTGTCGCGCACCATCTGTCAGCGCTTCGTCGGCCCCGACGACGTCCTTCGCGCGATCACGCTCGACCCCGAGGTCGACCGCGAGGTTGCCGAGTCGGTGGCCCGGACCGAGGGCGGCTCGGCGCTGGCGATGGATCCCGGCCGCGCCGCGGCGCTGGCCGACGCGGTGGCCACGCAGGTCGAGGCCGCACAGGCGGCCGGCGCGGCGCCGGTGCTCGTGTGCTCGGGCGCCACCCGGCGCCATCTCAAGTCTCTCACGCAACACGGCCTACCCGGCCTGACCGTCCTGTCCTACCACGAGATCCTCCCGTCGGTGCGCGTCGAGCCGCTCGGGGTCGTAACGATCGGCTGATTGAGGAGAACCATGCAGATCAAGCAGTTCAGCGGGGACTCGGTCGACGAGATCCTCAAAGAGATCCGCGACGAGCTGGGGGACGACGCCGTCATCCTCCAGACCAAGCGCATCGTGCGCGGCGGGATCGGCGGGTTCTTCGGCAAGCAGGGCGTCGAGGTGACCGCGGCCGAGGGCCTGACCGGCCCCGAGGCGGAGGCCGCGACCGAGAACCTGGAGGCCGCCGGCAGCGCGGCGGCTCCGCCCCAGGGCGACCCGGTCGCCGAGGGCGACGACGACGAGCCGAGAGAGCCGGCGTTCTCCCGTCACCTGTCGGGCCAGCTCGCGGCGGCCGTCGAGGCCGAGACGTTCACCCCGCCGGACGTGGGGCCCGCGGCCTCCCCGGCGGCGGCCTACGCCCGGGCCGGCGCCGCGCCGTCGCGGCCGTTTGCGCCGGGCGATGCCCAGCGCACCCAGGCCATCAT
>JARFPS010000288.1 GCA_029288175.1 Miltoncostaea sp.
GTGTCGCCGCGGGTCTCGACGACAGCGACGCCGTCGAGCGACAGGCGACGCACGACGACCCCGCCCGAGCCGTGCGCGGCGCGCTCCTGCGCCAGCGGGGCGTGGTCCCGAAATCCGACCACCAGCTGATCCGCGGCGCCGTGCGCGCCGGCCGGCGCCACGCCCAGCGCCACGGCGGCGCTCGCGACGGTCAGGGCCGGCGAGGCCCATCTGGGTGAGAGGCGTGGGGACACGGATGCGACTGCCCCGCCGGGAGGCGGGTCGGGCACGGCTCCGGGAAATCGGAAGCGTGCATCCGTGTAGGTCGGCGGCCCGGCTTCAGAACCTGAGGGCAGCCGAGAGCGTCACCGGCCTGGAGGCCGGTGCGCGGGGGCGTTCAGCTGCCGGTGGTCGTCTCGGCGGCCTGCAGCGCCCGCTCCAGCCGCTCCCACGCACGCTCCTCGGCCTCCGCGTGGTCGGCCGGGGTGGCGAACAGGTGGGCGCCGCGGGAAACGGCGAGATAGTCGGAGCGCGCGCGCTCCAGCTCGTCTTCGATGCTGCGATCGGTTGTCTCGGTCATGCGAGTCCTGACTGAGGTGACAAGAGGACGTTACTCCAGACGGCGGTCATCTGCCCAGCCATCGGTCACGTCCGGTAGTCGGTGTTGAGGGAGACGTAAGCATGGGTGAGGTCACTGAACCACATCTCGGCGGCGCCGGGGCCACGCATGAGCTCGATGCGCAGGTCGTACTGCCCGCCGGCCATCACCTCCGCGGCCCGCTCGGCGTGGCCGGCGTCGAGCGGGAGGTCGTCGACGCTGAGGCGCGGCAGCTCGACGTCCCCGGGCGCTCCGACCAGCGCGTGACCCACGGCCTGCTCGACCCGCCCGCCGTTCGGATCGTTCCCCGCGACGGCGGTCTTGACCAGGGGCGAGTTGGCGACCGCGCGCGCGACGGCCTCGGCCTCGGCGTCGTCGCGGGCGCCGGTCACCACCACGCGCACCGCGTGCTCGGCACCCTCGCCGTCGACGACCATCTGGATCGCCAGCCATCGCATGACGGTGGTCAGAGCCGATCCGAAGAGCGCAACGCCCTCCGGGGAGAGCTCGCCGGGCCGCCCGGCCGACATCACCAGGACGGTGTCGGAGGGACTCATCTGGCCGTCCACCGAGATCCGGTTGAAGGACGACGACGCCGACCGGGCGGTCGCCCGCTGCAGATCCTCGGCGCCCACCCCGGCGTCGGTGGTCAGGTAGGCGAGCATGGTCGCCATGCCCGGGCTGATCATCCCGGCGCCCTTGGCGGCGGCGCCGATCGTGATCTCGCCGCCGTCGACCGCCAACGTGAAGGCCCCCGCCTTGGGAGCGTCGTCGGTGGTGCAGATGGCCCGCGCGAACCGGCCGCCGCCCGCGGGCGAGCGCTCGCCGAGGGCGACCTCGATGCCGCCCTCGATCGCGTCCATACGCAGCTGATCACCGATCGTGCCCGTGCTCGACACGGCGACGCCGTCCGAATCGATGCCGAGCCCCTCGGCGACCCGGGCCGCCATCGCCTCCGAGTTCCTCACCCCCCGCTCCCCCGTGCCGGCGTTGGCGGTGCCCGAGTTGACGACCACCGCGCGGAAGCCATGGCGCGCGCACCGCCTGTTGCGGACGATCGCCGCCGCCGGCAGGGCGTTTCGGGTGTCGACCAGCGCCGAGACCACCGGGTCCTCGGCCGCGAGCAACCCCAGGTCGAGATCCCCCGACTCCTTCAGACCGCAGGACACGCCCGATGCCACGAAGCCCGTGACGCTGGTCACGCCGCCCGCGCGATCCAGCCGCAGGCCCTCGGGGGGCCGCAGCCAGTCGACCCGGCCCACGGGAGGGAAGGCGGCGTCGGGGCTCACGTCACCGCGAGGAGGCGAGAAGCCCCTCGGTCTCGGGCAGACCCGCCATCAGGTTGAGGTTCTGGACGGCCTGGCTCGCGGCGCCCTTCATCAGGTTGTCGATCACCCCGAAGGCGGCCAGCCTCCCGGCCTCCGGGTCGACCAGGGGGCAGACCTGGGCGTAGTTGGTGTGCTGCACGGCGCGCATGCCGGGCGGGTCGTCCACGACCTCCACGAACGGGTGGTCCGAGTAGAACTCGCGGTAGAGCTCGTTGAGGCGACCCCCGTCGTGCGCCTCGGAGCGGAAGCGGGCGTAGCACGAGGCCAGGAGACCGCGGTCGACCGGCACGAGGTGCGGCGTGAACACGACCTGCGCGCCGAGCTCCTGGTCGATCTCAGGCGTGTGGCGGTGGCGGAACACCTTGTACGGCGCCACGCTCTCGGTGACCGTGGAGAAGTGCACGGCCGCGGTGGGCGCGCGGCCCGCCCCGGACACGCCGCTCTTGGCGTCGACGATCACGTCGTCGACCAGCCCGGCGAGGGGCAGCAGGGCCAGCAGCGCGGCCGTCGGGTAACAGCCCGGGTTGGCCACCAGGTCGGCATCGGCGATGCGCTCGCGATGGAGCTCCGGAAGCCCGTACACCGCCGTCTGCAGCAGGTCGGGACGGGGATGCTCGAACCCGTACACGGACGGGTAGAGCTCCGGATCGCGCAGCCGGTGGTCGGCCGACACATCCACGACGCGGGCGCCGCGGTCGAGCAGCTCGGCGACCAGCTCCGCGGCCTCGGCGTGCGGATAGCAGACGGCGGCGAAGTCGCCCTCGGCCACCCGCCCGGCGTCGGGCGCCTCGAGCTCCTGCGCCACCCGGTGCTCGGGCATGACCTCGACCAGCCGACGTCCCGCGTCGCCGCGGGCGGTGATCGTCCCCAGCCGGAACGTCGGGTGCGCATCGATCAGGGCGGCGAGCTGGGCGCCCGCGAAGCCCGCGGCGCCGAACACGTGCACGGTGCTCACGAGCGCAGCTCCGCGCCGAGCGCGGCCAGCGCGTCGACCACGCCGCCGACGGCGGCGGCGATCTCCTCGTCGGTGAGGGTGCGCCCCGGGTCGGCGAGCGTCAGGCGCAACGCCAGGCTGACGAGCCCCTCCCCCACCTGATCGCCCACGTAGCGGTCGAACACCTCGACGTCGCGCACCAGGGGCGCCCCGGCCTCGCGCGCCGCGTCGACCAGCCGCAGGGCGGGCACGTCGTCGGCGACGACCACGGCCAGGTCGCGCCGTGAGGTGGGCACCGTCACCAGATCCTCGTACTGCGTCGGGGTGTCCGGCGACGCCGCCAACAGGGCCGCCAGATCGATCACGACGGCGGCCGCGGGTCCCTCCACGTCGAACTCGGACAGCACCCGAGGGTGCACCTCGGCCGCCCAGCCCACGGTGGACGACGCCGACTCGAAGCGCGTCTGGCGGACCGGATGGAAGTAGGGGGCGCCGTTGGACTCGGGGCGCAACTCGACCCCCGCGGCGGCCGCGAGCGCGTCGGCGATGCCGACCGCGACCCAGTAGTCGGCCGCCCGGCCCTCGTGCCGCCACCCGGGGGGATGGAAGTCGCCCCACACCAGCGCCGCGAGCCAGCGCTTCTCGTCGGCCTGCCCGTCGTCGCGCGGCGCGTAGGTGCGCCCGATCTCGAAGAGCCCGCCGTCCCGGCGCTGACGCGCCTGATTGTGGGCGGCCGCGCGGAGCAGCCCCGGCAGCATGGAGCGGCGCATCACGGCCATCTCCTCCGAGATGGGGTTGACGAGCCTCACGGGATGACGCCGCGGGTCGTCCTCGGGGATGCCGAGGCGCTCGACATCCGAGTCGGGGACCATCGAATAGGTGATCGCCTCGCTGAGCCCGAGGTCGGCGGCGCGACGCGCCAACCGCTCGCGCAGGCGCTGCTCTCGGGTGCGGCGCCCGCGGCCCACGATCCTGGGCAACTCCTCGGGGATGGCGTCGAGTCCGTGAACGCGCACCACCTCCTCGATCAGGTCCTCCTCGCGCCCGAGGTCGGCCCTGCGCTCGAAGGGCGGCGTCGCCAGGACCGCGTCCGGATCGCCGTCGTCGACCTCGCACCCCAGGCGGCGCAGCGTGGTGGCCGTCTCGTCGGGGTCGATCGCGATGCCGGCGACCGCCGCCTGGCGCGCGTGGCGCAACCGCACGGAGGGCGTCACGGGCATCGGGCTCGCGGCGTCGAGCATGCCGGGCACCAGCCGACCGCCGGCCAGCTCGACGATCATCCGCGCGGCGATCGCCGACCCCCGCTCCGCGAGCTCCGGTGGCAGGCCCTTCTCGAACCGCCCGCTCGACTCCGAGCGCAGGCCCAGGCTGACCGAGGTCTGGTACGTCGTCGGCCCATCGAAGGTGGCCGCCTCGAGCAGGACGCGGGTGGTCCCGTCGTGCACCTCCACATCCTCCGCGCCCATGATGCCGGCGATGACCGCCGGGCGCTCGGCGTCGCAGATGGCGAGCATCCAGTCGTCGAGGCGGCGCTTCTGGCCGTCGAGCGTCGTCACCGGCTCTCCGGCTCGCGCGCGCCTCACCACGATCTCCTGGCCGCGCACCCGGTCGAGGTCGAAGGCGTGCAGCGGCTGCCCCGTCAGCAGCATCACGTAGTTGGTGATGTCCACGACGTTGCTGATGGCCCGCATCCCGGCCGCCTCGAGACGCGCCCGGAGCCAGGCCGGCGAGGGCCCCACGGTGACGTCGGTCAGCACCCGGGCCGTGTAGCGGGAGCACAGGTCGGGATCCTCGACGCGGATCGACGCGTGGTCCGCGACATCACCCTCGCCGGTGGCCTCCGGCAGCGACTCGTCGAGCGGGTCGAGCGGCGCGCCGGTCAGCGCATGGATCTCCCGGGCCCAGCCGTAGACCGACGTCAGGTCGGGGCGATTGGACGTGACCTCGATGTCCAGGACCGTGTCGCCCAGCGGGAGCACCTCGCCGAGCGCGGTCCCCGGCGACGGGCCTTCATCGAGCACCATGATCCCCGCCGCGTCCTGCCCCAGGCCGAGCTCGACCTCGGAGAGGATCATCCCCTCGCTGGACTCCCCCCGCAGCTTGGCCTTCTTGAGCGGCTTGTCCGCCCCTGGAAGCAGCGCGCCGGGCAACGCGACCGCGACGGTCTGGCCCGCCCCCACGTTGGGCGCCCCGCAGACGATCTGACGCGGGCCGCCACCGGTGTCCACCTGGCAGACCCGCAGCCGGTCGGCGTTGGGGTGCGGCTCGACGCTCACGACCCTGCCGACCCGGAGGGCGTCCCCGTTCGCGCCGCCCCCGGTGGCGCCGATCTCGATGACCTCCTCCACGGGCATCGACCGCAGATGGATCAACTCGGCCAGGCGCTCGGTGGGAAGATCGGGCCGGATGTGATCGGCCAGCCATCCGAGAGGGAGCCTCACGCGAACTGCTCCAGGAAGCGGAGGTCACCCTCGAACAGCAGCCGGAGGTCCGGCACGCCGTGGCGGACCATCGCGATGCGGTCCAGGCCCACGCCGAAGGCGAACCCGCGCCAACGCTCGGGATCGACGTCGCAGGCCCGCAGCACGTTGGGGTCGACCATCCCGGCCCCCAGCAGCTCGAGCCAGCGCGCCGTGCCGTGCCGGTCGACCCACCTCACCTGCACCTGCACGGACGGCTCGGTGAACGGGAAGAAGTCCGGGTGCAGGCGCACCTCGTGGTCGCCGATCAGCTCGCGCACGAGGTGGAGCAGCGTGCCCTTCAGGTGCGCCATGGTCAGATCGCGGTCGACGGCGAGCCCCTCCAGCTGGTGGAACATGGGGCTGTGGGTGGCGTCGACGTCGTCGCGCCGATAGACGGCCCCGGGCGCGATGACGTGGAACGGCGGGTCGCGATGCTGCATGACCCGGATCTGCACCGGGGAGGTCTGCGACCGCAGCGCGACGTCCGGGTGACCGTCGACGAAAAAGGTGTCGGTCAACGAGCGCGCGGGGTGCCCCTCGGGCATGTTGAGCGCCGTGAAGTTGTGGTAGTCCGTCTCGACCTCGGGTCCGTCGGCGATCTCGTAGCCGAGCGCCAGGAAGATGTCCTCGATCTCGGCCCGGATCTGATGCACCAGGTGCAGCGCTCCCCGCGGATGCGGGTCGCCGGGCAACGTGACGTCCGAGCGGTCGGCCGCCAGCTCGGCGCCCAGGAGCCCGGCCTCGAGCTCCTCGCGCCTGCGGTCGAGGGCCGACTCGACGGCGATCCGCGCCGCGTTCGCAGCCTTGCCCACCTCGCCGCGCCGCTCGGGCGGAAGCCCCCCGATCGAGCTCAGGATCTCCGAGAGCCGGCTGCGGCGGCCGGTGTGCGCCACGCGGGCCCGCTCGAGCTCGTCGAGGTCCGACGCGGACTCGACGTCGCCGACGGCGACGGTCACGATCGCTTCAAGCTCCTCGGTCTCGGCCATGGAATCAGCCTACAGAGCGGCTTTCGCGGCTCGACGCTGACGACCGGCCTCGGCCAGCAGCGCCGCTCCGGCCGCGGCCACGTTGAGGCTCTCGGCCCCCTGGGCCTGGGGGATACTCACCCGCGTGATCCGCTCCTCGGGAAATCCGGTCAGACCGGGCTCCACTCCGGCGCGCTCGGCGCCGAGGGCGATCACCACGGGACCCCCGAGAGGGCACTCCTCCGGCGGCTCGCCCCCGTGGGCCACCGCGGCGACCACCGTGAAGCCGTCGCGCGTGGCGAGATCGTCGGGGCGGACACCGGTCAACAGCGGCACGGTGAACGTGGCCCCCATGGCCGCACGGACGGCACGGGGGTGGAAGGGATCGGCCGATCCGACACCCAGGGCCACCCACTCCGCCCCCAACGCGGCTCCGGTCCGCACGAGCGTGCCCACGTTGCCGGGGTCGGCCACCCCGATCAGCCACAGGCCGAGCGAGGGAGGGAAGGCGGTCGTGCGGAAGCTCGCCGCCTCGGGTTGCGCGAACACGGCCACGACGCGCGACGGGGTGGCGAGCGTGCCGGCCTTGGCCAGCAGGCCCGGGGCGACCAGGTAGCGCTCGGCCAGCGAGGCGGTGTCGGCGATGAGGGGGTCGTCGTCGGAGACCCGCTCCTCGTCGAACAGCATGGCCACCGGCCGGTGGCCGCGCTCGAGGGCGGCCCGGACCAGGTCCTCGCCCTCGGCCAGCATCAGGCCGCGCTCACGCCGGACCTTCTTGGCGTGCAGCGCCCGCGCGAGCTTCAGCGCGGGGTTCCGCGCCGAGGTCGCCCTACGCAGCGTTCGCGCGGGCCTCTCGGGCG
>JARFPS010000014.1 GCA_029288175.1 Miltoncostaea sp.
TACGACGATTACGACGACTACGACGAGGAGCCGGACGAGCCGCGCCGCCGCTCGCGATCGAGCTCCAGCTCGAGCGCGCAGGACGAGCTCGAGCAGTCGTACCGCGAGCGCCCCAACGTCCGCCGGCTCGGATCCCGGCGACGCGACAGCGATTTCGACGACATCTTCCAGGACGACCCGCCGGCGACGCGCCAGCGGAGCCCGCGCCTGCAGGAGGCCCGCGCCCGCCCCTCCGAGGTCCACCTGGTCGTTCCCAAGAGCTTCAACGATGCCCAGCAGATCGCCGACCGGTTCAAGGCCGGCGTGCCGGTCATCCTGAACCTCCAGGGCGCCGACACCGACCTCTCCAAGCGCCTCATCGACTTCGCCAGCGGGCTCACCTACGCGCTCGACGGTGGCATGCAGCGGGTGGCCGACAAGGTGTTCATGCTGACGCCGCGCAACGTCGAGGTGTCGGCCGAGGAGCGGGCGCGCCTTTTGGAGAAGGGCTTCTTCAACCAGTACTGAGCCCTATCGGGAGGTGCGCGTGAGCTGGCCCGAATCGGTCGGTGTACTGGGGTGCGGCGCCATGGGCGGCGCGATGGCCGCGGGCCTCGCGGCCGGGCACCCCGGCATTGTCGCGAACATGGTCGTGGCCGATCCGGACGATGCGGTGCGGGCGGGCCTCGCGGCCGAGATCGGCGCCGCCGAGGGCACGATCATGGCGGCGGCGCGGACCGACCTCGTCGTGGTGGCCGTCAAGCCCGCGTTGGTGGCGGGCCTCCTGGCCGAGATCCGGCCGGCGCTGACCGACCGATCCGTCGTCGCCTCGGTGGCGGCAGGGCGGACCCTGGACGACCTCGATGTCGCCGGTTGCGGCACCGCCCGCTTGATGCCCAACCTGGCGGTTCGGCACGGCGCGGGCCTGGTGGCGCTCGCCACGCGCGGCATCGACGACCGCCGCCGCGACGATCTGACGGCGTTCCTCGGTGTGCTCGGCACCGTGACCGAGCTCGATGAGGGGCTGTTCGACGTCGCCACGGCCCTGGCCGGCAGCGGGCCGGGGATCGTCGCGCTCGTGGCGGAGGCGCTCGAGCAGGGCGGCATCGACGAGGGGCTGTCGGCGCCGGACGCCCGGGCGATGGTGCGGGCGGTGCTCGCCGGCACGGCCGCGTTGCTGGCCGACGGGCTCGACCCGGCGGAGCTGCGGGCCCGCGTCAGCTCTCCCGGGGGGACCACCGTCGCCGCCGTGCAGGCGCTCGAGGAGGGCGCCGTGCGGCGCCACCTGGCACTGGCCGTGCGCGCGGCGGCCGCCCGATCTGGTGAACTATGAGGCGGGCGTCGCCCGGGCGAGGGCGAGCGGGCCGTGCGGCGGACGCCGGAGGCGTTGATGGATGAGGTGCGCGACTACCTTGGGGTGCTGATCACCGTCTTCCTGCTGGTGATCTTCGGCCGCATCCTGCTCTCGTTCATTCCGCGCCCTCCCGTCGTCGGGTGGACCCGGGCGGTCTACAACTTCTTCTTCCAGAGCACCGAGTGGTATCTCGGGTTCTTCCGGAGGTTCATCCCGCCCATCGGCATGTTCGATCTCTCGCCCATCCTGGGGATCATCGTGCTGTTCGTGCTTCAGGGCATCATCGCCAACCTGTGAGCCGGGTCCCGGCCTGGCTGACGCTTCGTGAGGAGGGCGTGGTCGTCGCGGTCAAGGCGGTGCCGCGCTCCCGGTCGACGCGCGCGGTGGGGGTTCAGGGCGATCTGCTCCGGGTCCAGATCGCGGCGCCTCCTCACAAGGGGCAGTCGAACAGGGCGCTCTGCGACTACATCGCCGAAGCGGCGGGCGTGCGGCCCGCGGCGGCGCGCATCAGGCGGGGGTCCGGTGGCGCCCGGAAGCTCGTGGAGGTCGACGGCGACGCGCCGTCGCTGGCACGTCGGCTGACGGCCCGCCTGGATCCGGGCGCGTCATGAGCGCCGGGCCGGGCCGTCGGGAGGCGCTGCTGCGCGCCATCGAGCGCCGCGAGAAGGCCGGCGTGCAGCTGCGGTGGCAGCTCTTCGTGGTCTGCGCGCTCAGCGTGCTGCTGATCGACCAGGTCACCAAGGCGATCATCCGGGGCACGCTCGCGCCGCGCGACAGCCGCGAGGTCGTCCCGGGCTTCGACATCTCGCACGTGACGAACGACGGCATCGCGTTCGGTCTCTTTCCCGGGCGTCAGACGATGGTGGCCGTCCTGACGGTCGTCGCGCTGTGCGCGATCGCCATCGCGCTCGCGGGCATCGTCCACCGAAACGGCATCGTGGCGATCGGCGCCGGACTGCTGGTGGGCGGAGCGGTGGGCAACCTCATCGACCGGCTGCTCCGGGGTGGGGTCACGGACTTCCTCGATCCGGTGCGCTGGCCCGCGTTCAACGTCGCGGACGTCGGCATCGTGTGCGGCGCCGCCCTGATCGTGGTCGGGTTGATGGCGGCGAGCGAGCGGGATGAACGACACCCCACCTGACGTGCTCGCGCGCGTGGGGCCCGACGACGAGGGTCGTCGACTCGACGCCTTCGTGGG
This sequence comes from Miltoncostaea sp., assembly GCA_029288175.1. GTDB lineage: Bacteria > Actinomycetota > Thermoleophilia > Miltoncostaeales > Miltoncostaeaceae > JARFPS01. The sequence continues at coordinate 2,532 of JARFPS010000014.1, forward strand.
GGGTCTTGACGAGGTGGGGAGCCGGGCCGAGGCGCAGCGGCTGATCCGGTCCGGGCGGGTCATGGTCGACGGGCACCCCCGGCCGAAGCGCTACACGTTGAGCGAGGGCGAGACCGTCCGGGCGCGCCCGGCGCCCCCGCCTCGCTCGGACCTCGTGCCCGAGCACGTGCCGATCGACGTGGTCTATGAGGACGAGCATCTTCTGGTGGTCGACAAGCCCGCCGGCGTGGTGACCCATCCCAGCGCGGGCCATGAGTCCGGCACGCTGGTGCACGGATTGCTGGATCGGGCGATCGCCGGCGGGGACGATCCGGCCCGCCCCGGCATCGTCCATCGCCTCGACCGCGACACGAGTGGCCTGCTCGTGGTCGCCCGCTCGCCACGTGCCCATCGGCGCCTGCAGAGCGCGCTGCGCCGACGCGAGATCGACCGGCGCTACCTGGCGCTGGTGCACGGCGAGCCGCCCCCCGCGCTGACCATCGACCGGCCCATCAGCCGCGATCCGCGATCGAGGCGTCGCATGTCGTCGCGCGCCGGGGTGGGGCGCGAAGCGGTCACCCACCTTCGGCTCGAGGAGCAGATCGGGGCGTTCGCCCTGGTGCGGGCCCGCCTGGAAACCGGGCGCACCCACCAGATCCGGGTCCATTTGGAGGCCGAGGGCTTCCCCGTGGCGGGCGATCCGGTCTACGGGGGCCGGGGCGACCCCCTGCGCATCGGTCGCCAGTTCCTGCATGCGGCCTCGCTGTCGTTCGCCCACCCGGAGACCGGGGAGCAGATCGCCGTCCAGAGCCCGTTGCCGCGGGACCTGGACGAGGCTCTCGAGAGGGCCCGCCGGCTGGCGGACGAGGCCTGAACCCGGCCTGGCCGCGCCCTCCCGGACGGCGCCCACCCGTGTACTAGACTCATCCGGTCAACCACCCGACCCCGGCGCCATGCGCCCGGCGGAGGTGCTCGTCCCACCGGGGGACGGGTCCGCCCGGCAGGCGACGGACGATCGACCACATCAACCACATCGCGAGGGGAATCGTGTCCTCCGTCACCATGAAGCAACTCCTGGAGTCCGGAGTCCACTTCGGGCACCAGACCCGCCGCTGGAACCCGAAGATGAAGCGCTACATCTTCGGCGAGCGCGGCGGCATCTACATCATCGACCTCCAACAGACGCTGGCGCTGCTCGACGAGGCCTGCGACGTCGTGCGCTCCATCGCGCAGCGCGGCGGGGTCGTGATGTTCGTCGGCACCAAGAAGCAGTGCCAGGACGCCGTTCGCGACGGGGCGGCGCGCTGCAACATGCCGAGCGTGTCCCACCGCTGGCTCGGTGGTCTGTTGACCAACTGGGGCACGATCAGCCGGCGTATCAAGCGGCTCCACGAGCTGCGCGACGCCAAGAAAGGCGACCAGCTGAGTCTCCTGCCCACGCGTGAGCGACTGTCCCGTGAGGCCGAGCTGGGCAAGCTCGAGACGAACCTCGGGGGCGTGGCCCGCATGGAGCGCCTTCCCGACGCCGTGGTGATCGTCGACCTGAACAAGGAGCACATCGCGGTCCGCGAGGCCAACCGGCTCGGCATCCCCGTGATCGGGCTGGTGGACACCAACTGCGACCCCGACGAGGCGACCTACGTCGTCCCGGCGAACGACGACGCGATCCGCTCGTGTTCGCTGGTCATCGGCGCACTCGCCGAGGCGATCATCGACGGCAAGGGCGGCGAGGCCGCGGTGGCCGCCGAGAACGGCGACGCGCCCGCCGAGGGGGATGCCGCGACCGCGCCGGCCGCCGACGCGCCTGCCC
>JARFPS010000033.1 GCA_029288175.1 Miltoncostaea sp.
CGGCCGACGGGCCGGGTGCTCGGGACCTAGAGCGCGCCCTTGGCGCGGTGCAGCAAAGCCGTGTCCTCGTAGCTCCGCCACCAGACGAGCTTGCCCTCCTCGTAGCGCCAGACGTGGGCGAACGGCGCCTCCGCGGCCTGCCCCGTCTCGGGCGCCCGCGCGCGCAGGTGTCCCAGCGCCACGATGTGGTCGCCCCCGTCGATGTAGGAGTCCGGGGTCACGCTGAAGTCGTGCCAGTGCTCGCCAAGCGGCCCGAAGACCCCGGCCAGCACGTCGTCGCGGCCCCGGTAGACGCCGGATCCCTTGTCCATGGCGCCGACGCCGGGCGCCCCGTCCGGTTCGATCCATTCCACATCGTCGTGCATCGCCGCGATGAGCGGGCCGGGATCGCCCTGGGCGAAGGCGTCGTAGATCGCGCGGGTCGTGGCGAGGTTGTCCGGCATGAGCTGCCTCCCGGAGGCGAAGAGCGGGCGTCGGGTCTCGAGAACCGCACCACGAAGGCGGTCTGCAGTCAATACTCAGCCGTGTCGGGATCAATACTCAACCTCGATGTGAGGGTGAGTGATAGAGCCTGGCTACCAGTCGTCGGGCCCGAGCGGCGCCACGCCGGACTCGGCCACCAGCAGGTCGACCGTCGATCGCAGCGTGGTGGCGAGCGGACCCGGGCGGAGGCGGCAGAAGGCGTCGGCCAGGGCGTCGTAGTAGCCGATGGTGCGCGGCGCGTCCGCGTTGAAGCGCCCGAAGATCCCGGTGCCCACCTCGGGATCCCTCAGATCCATCAGGATGGCGCGCGCGTTGTGGAGCTTGTCGGCGCTGCCCACGCGCAGGCCGCTCGGCGAGGCCCGCGGAAGCGATTGGAGGTAGGCGAGCTTGCGCTCGGTCCACGGCGGCTTGGGGATCCCGTCGGCGTCCGTCAGCTCCAGGACGATTCCGGCGACCCGTTCGCCGAACCGGCGGCGGATGTCCTCGAGCCGCTCGACGCCGCCCTGATCCTCCACCGCGTCGTGCAGCAGCGCCGCGATCGCCTCGTCCTCGCCACCACCGTCCTCGACGACCAGGGAACAGACGCCCAGCAGATGGCCGACGTAGGGCACATCGCCCCCCTTGCGCACCTGGTCGGCGTGCGCGTGGGCCGCGTAGCCGAGCGCGTCGACGAAGCGCTCGCCGAGGCCGTTCATCGGGCCCCGGGGGGCGCGGTCAGGCGCTCCAGCCGCGCTGCGCCGTGACCTCGCCCTGCACGCGGTCGAGCAGGCGCTGCCAGGCGCGCTCGTCCTCGTCGCCCACCGGCTCGAGCACCGACCAGTGGGCCGCCAGGGCGAATCCGCGCCCCTCGGCCACCGCGAGGCGCTGGCGCCGCAGGATCGGCCCGGTGGGACCCACGCCGAGCGTGGTGTCGGCGCGGCGACGCTCCGCGGCGCGCATGCCGGGTCGTGAGGGGATGTGGGCGGACCCGTGGTCCTCGGCCTCCCAGTCGCGCAGGTAGTCCTCCGCCGTGCCGGGCTCGATGCGCCTCACCCGCACCAGATGCCCGGACTCGTCGAACGGCGGCGGCTGCTCCAGGGTCGGGTCGGTCGTGCTCTTCGTCGATCCCAGCCCGGCCACGCGCGGGATCTCCCGCCGGGTCCGGGCGGGTTCGGGCGGGGGGAGGAAGTACCGCATAACTCATGGATCGGCCTCAGGAGCCCTGTTCACGAGCCGTGATCTGAGCGATGCCCGCGATCAGGGCCAGAGCCGCCGCCGCCAGGGCGAGGTAGATGCCCGCCTCTCGCGAGAGGAACTCGGCGGGTTCGGGCTTGACGAGGGTGCGGAAGGTGACCAGGGCGAGAGCTGCGCCGGCGGCGACGGCGATCATCCATCCGAGGAACCGCACGACCACCGGATCCCAGTAGCGGCCGCGCAGCGCGAGCACGCTCAGCGCGCCGACGACCGCCGTTAGCGCGCCGCACGCGAGCGCCAGCTTGGCCGCCGTGGTGGCGTCCCACCCGGTCGTCGTCTCGGGGCTGAAGGGCTCGCCGAGGTTGGTCGCGTACCACGGCAGCAGGACCCCGATGACCACCAGCAGCCCGCAGGCCGCGGCCACGGCCGGAGGTGCCTCCAGTCGCTGTTGTCGCGTCACGACTGCGCGATCCCGATGGCCACGAGCGCCGGAATCCACACGGCCAGCGCCACGATGCCGAGCACCAGCCCGGCGATCGCCATGCCGCGGCCGTTGGCGGGGTCGCGGGGGCGCTCGGAGGCGTCCATCTCCTGGAACGCCAGCGAAGCCAGGGTGATCGCGGCCACCCCCAGGGCCAGCGTGACGCCCGCGAAGCCCACGGCCGCGGCGACGATGCCCAGCGACATCGACCATTGGGCCTTCACCCTCCCGGGGCGGCGCGGCGCCGCGGCGGGCGGCGATGCTGAGGCGACGGACACGACCCGGCAGGCTAATGCCCGCGTCGCCGGTTGTCGTCCCCGAGGGCCGTCGGCGCGGGCCGCGGGCGCCGGGCGCGGCGCGTCGGCGGGAGCGCGGATGGTAGGCTCGCCGCGCCCTTCCGGCACCACGATGAACCAGCCGAACTTCTTCATCGTCGGCGCGCCGAAGTGCGGCACCACGGCGCTCTCCGAGTACCTGCGCGGACACCCGCGGGTGTTCGTCTCCCAGCCCAAGGAGCCGCACTACTTCAGCTCCGACTTCGACTACTACTACGCGCCCGGCCAGTGGCGGCTGGAGCACTACCTGCGCCTGTTCGACGACGCCGGCGAGGAGCATCTGGCCGTGGGCGAGGCATCGGTCTGGTACCTCTACTCGCGCGAGGCGGCCGCGGGCATCCGCGCGTTCGACGCGGACGCGCGCCTCATCGTCATGGTGCGCAACCCGGTCGACATGGTGCCCTCGCTGCACAGCCAGATGAGCTACATGCTCGACGAGACCGAGCCCGACGCCGAGGCGGCCTGGCGCCTGCAGGAGAGCCGGCGCGAGGGCGTCGGAGTCCCGGAGTCGTGCCGTGTGCCCGAGTTCCTCCAGTACGGCGATGCCGCCAAGCTCGGCGAGCAGACGCGTCGCCTCCTGGAGGTCGTGCCGCGGGAGCAGGTGAAGATCATCGTCTTCGACGACCTGAAGCGCGATGCCGGCGCCGTGTACGCCGAGGCGCTCGCGTTCCTCGACGTGCCCGACGACGGGCGCCGCGAGTTCGCTCCCGTGAACCAGAACAAGACCCATCGCGCCCGGTGGCTCGCCACGCTCACCCAGCGACCCCCTCGACCGCTGGTGGCCGCCGCCAGCGGCGTCAAGCGCGGTCTGCGCCTGGAGCGTCTGGGCGTCCTCGACAGGGTCCGCGAGCGCAACCGGGTCGTCGCCCGGCGTCCGGACATCTCGCCGGAGTTCCGGCGGGAGCTGGCGGCCTACTTCCGGGACGACGTCGAGGAGCTGGGCGAGATCGTGGGTCGCGATCTGAGCGCATGGACCGAGGTGGAGTGACGCCCTGATACGCTCGTTCACACAGCCTCACGGGGGTATGTGATGCCGACCTACATTCTTCTCAGCACGCTCAGTCCGCACGGCGTCGGGACGCTCAAGAGCAACCCGGAGCGCCTGCGCGAAGTCAACAGCGAGATCGAGCAGATGGGCGCCAAGGTCATCAGCCAGTGGGCCGTGCTCGGTCCCTACGACTTCGTCAACATCCTCGAGGCGCCCGACGAGCGGGTCATCGCCCGGGTCAGCATGGAACTCGGAGCGCGCGGAACCGCGCACTTCCAGACCCTGACGGCAATACCCGTCGACGAGTTCCTCGACATCCTGTCGTGAGCCGGCGCTCCGGCCAGCGATGGCTCGTCGTCGGCGGTGTCGTCGGCCTGGCCGCGCTGATGCCCTCCGCCCTTCGCGCCGCGGGATCGGCCCAGGCGGTCGTCCTGCGCGCCCGGCGCGAGCTCGAGGATCCCGTCTCGGCTTTCTGCGAGGCCCCCTGCTACGGGCATGACCGATCGCAGGACCCCGGTTCCGCGGCGCGCGAGGAGACCGTCACATAGCCGACCGCCCGGTCTACCGGGTCGAGATCCTCGTCCCGACGCACCGGATGGTGTTCGCGCTGAGCGGCGATCGGCTCGTCCAGGTCAGCGGCCAGAGCGCGGCCGACACCTTCGACGCCTACCGCGAGCTCCCCGATGCCGCGCACGGGATGATCGCCTGGCCGAACACGGTGCTGCTGACGGGCCCGAGCACCATCGTGGTCGACCCCGGCTACCAGACCCAGGGGGACATGCTGGAGGGCGCGCTCGCGCGGCGCGGCCTGAGCCCCGACGACGTCCCGCTGGCCCTGGCCACGCACCTGCACTCGGACCACATCACCGCGCTCCCTCAGCTCGGCGAGGTCGAGCTCGTGGTGCACGAAGACGAGCTCGAGACGCCGCACGGCGTGCGGCAGCGGGGCGCGCGCGACGCGGCTTCCCTGCGCCTCCTGTCGGGCGGGCGCGGCGAGGTCGCCCCCGGCATCCGCTGGATCCACACACCGGGCCACAGCCCCGGGCACGTGTCCTACCTGGTCGACGGCGACGAGGGGCTGGTCGTCATCGCCGGGGACACCCTGGGCCCCCGCCCGGAGTGGTTCGCCGAGAACCGGCTGCCCGAGGGTTTTCCCGAGCGTGAGGCGCACCTGGAGGCGTTCCGTCGTATCCGGGCGGAGTCCCCGCGGCGCGTCATCCCGGGCCACAACTCGCCGTTCGTCGTGGCCCCCTGAGGTAGGTGACGGCCGGGGGCCGTCGAAACGCTACGACGTACTGTCGGTCCACCGATCTCGAAACGTGCGGGGGTAGTCCATGTCCGGACCCAGCGTGAGCCTGGGCGGTATCACCAGAGAACAGAAGATGCTGGGGGCCGCGGGGGCCAACATCCTGTTCATCATCATGCTGTTCCTCGACTGGTTCGGCGCCAGCGCCGGCGGTTTCTCGGTCAGCGCCTCGGGCACCGACGTGGTGCCGTCGTGGTGGATCCTCGCGATCATCGCCGCCCTGGCCGCCGCCGTGCTGGCCGCCGAGGCGCTCTACATCGAGCTGCCCATCCGCACCGACGCCGTCGCCGGCGCCTGGTTGAGCGCCTTCCCGTTCGTCTACACGCTGATGCTGATCCTCGACGTGCCGGGTGGCGGGCGGAAGTTCGGCATCTTTCTCGCGCTCATCTTCTCGGCGGCGGCCCTCGCCCTGTCGGTCATCGCCGCGCGCGAAGAGGCCTGACGGGACTGGTCACGGCGCGAGCCATGGGAGTAGGCTCGCGCCGTCCGGGAATCACACCGGGCGTGACCACGTGACATCGGGGGTGTCCATGGCGAGCTTTCTGGATCGCGCGAAGGACGCGGCCAAACAGGCCGGCGACATGGCCAAGCAGGGCGTCGAGCAGGCCAAGGACCGCGGCCAGGAGATGTCGCTCAACCGGAAGTTCAACGGGTTGGCCGAGGAGCTCGGGCAGATCGTCTTCCGCCAGCGCGAGGGCGAGGGCGGCCTCGAGGCCGAGGTCGATCGACTGGTCGCCGAGATGCGTGGCGTCCAGGCCGAGATCGAGGGGCTCGACGAGGAGTAGCGCCCCGCCCCGGGCGGGGCGGGATGGCCGCGCGGGGCAGCGGCGCGACGTCGACGCGCCCCGGCCATCGGGTCCGACGGCCTAGGGGCTGTCTCCTATACACATCTGACGCT
>JARFPS010000043.1 GCA_029288175.1 Miltoncostaea sp.
CGTTCGGGTGCTGGCGCGCCTCGAGGCCGGGATGCTGGGTCCGGACGAGTACGCCGTGGGCATCTCCACTCGTCCCGACGCCCAGCTCGCCCCGCTGTTGGACGAAGCTGATCTGTTCACGGGGTTGTCGTTCGCCGAGGCCCACTGGGTGGCGGCGGTGCTGGCCAGCGCGGCCGAGAAGGCCGATGAGGCCGAGACCCTGCTGTTCAACCTGAGGGTGCCCACCGAGCTGACCTGGCGCGACGTGGAGCTGGCCGCCGAGGTCATCGAGCCCAGCGGGCGCCGCTCCGCTCCGCTCATCCCGTGGTCGGCCGACGGCGTCGAGAGCGGCAGCCGCTACGCCATCGCGACCTACACCTTCGAGGACTGCGGCCACCAGGCCGTGGAGCTGCTGCGCCAGGATCCGGACGCCGCGCCCTTCTGGGTGCAGGAGATCGGGGTGGGCCACCTGCTCGCGCGCGATGCCCGGAGCCTCACGCGCCTGCTGTTCGGCGCGTCGGTGCTGGGCGACGCCCACAACCTCATCCAGTCGGCGCAGGACAACCTGGCCAAGCATGGCGAGGCTGACGAGGAGGACATCCTCCCCGACTGACGTCTCGCCGAGTGGCCGGCTAGACCGCGGCGGGTCCGGGCAGCGCGCGCACGCGGCGCAGGCCGGTGTGGTGGTGCGCCAGGGCGATGAGACCGCCCAGCAGCGAGACGGCCAGCACGGTGGCCTGGATCGACAGGCTGAAGGCCAGCACGCTGTCGGCGCTGAGGCCGTAGGCCGCGACGAGCGCCGGGACCAGCGCGGCCTCGCGCACGCCCACACCGCCGGGCGAGATGGGGATGAGGCTGGCCATCACCAGCACCGCGAAGACCAGCAGCGCCGCCTGAAAGGGCAGGCCGAAGGCCAGCAGCAGGGCGCCGAGGCTGACGATGCGCGCGGTCGCCGAGAGGCCGTGAAGGGCGAAGGCGCCCGCCACGCGACGGCCGTCGCCGAGAAGCGCCGCGCCGTTGACGACGTTCTCCACCGCGTGGCTCACCCTGCGGGGAAGGTGCGCGGTGGCCCGCTCGAGGCCCACCCGGTTGACGATCAGGCCGAAGGTCAGCGCGCCCGCAAGGACCCCCAGCACGATCCAGCGGAGGTTGGCCACCGGCCCGGGCAGCGGGATGACGAGCGTCAGCAGGCCGACCACGGCGAAGTTGCCGATCCCGTCGATGAGCTTGTACGCCCCGAGGCTGCCGGCGATCCGCGCGCACCCGCCATCGCTCGTCGCCGGGTGGCGGCGGACGGTGGCCACGCGAACGCCCTCTCCCAGCTGCGCGGGAAGGAGCTCACCGGCCCCGCGGGCCATCCAGTGGGTCCCGATCGCATGTCCGCGCCCGACCGCGCCGAGCCCGCCGGCCGACAGGCCGACCCGCCAGACCAGGCCGGCCGTGGTCTGCGACACGGCGTAGGCGACGGCCGACAGCACGATCCACTCCCAGCGCACGGCGGCGAAGGCGGCTCCCAGCGCGCCCGGATCGATGGCGGCCTGCAGGCCGTACACCGCAAGCCCGGTTCCGAGCAGGGTGACGGCGATCAGCGCGGCGCGCCTGCGGTCCATGGCTGCCGGACGGATCACTCCGGCGTCCCTCGATGGCCCCTGTGGATGCTGTCGCGAAGGGTCTGCACAGTACGGCCCCCAATATCGGCGTGGACGGCGTGCCCCATAAGCCCCTCCGGGTGGGCCGACCGTCCCTCGACTCGATGCACAGGGCTCAGGATTCGACGTGCGACGGCGATCCTCCTCCGGGCGCGACAGGGCGACCGGCCGTGGTGGACGGTGAAGGCGGGCGGGCGAGGGGCAGGGATGCTGTCCCGGCCGGCGGGGATGCTGCCAGGCCCCCCGCGCCATGTCGCCGCATGGGGTTCCGGCGTCACACCCCGGCGCGTCAGTCGTGACCGACGTCGCGCCCCCCCTGCGTGGTCCCGCAGAGCGCCAGCTTCGACGGCGGCAGGCGCCGGGCGTCGAGCGCAAGCGGCCACGTGCCGCGGCAGAGGGTCCAGCAGGCGGAGTCCGGCCGGGCCTGGCGCAGCAGGCTCACGCCGAGGATCCCGACGAGGAAGACCGATCCGAACGGTTCCGCCCCATGACGTCGCGCGGCCCTGAGCGACGAACCGTTCACCACGTCCACCGCGGTGACGAGCCGCGTGATTCCGTCGACGGCGAGGTCCTCTCCGGCCGCGACCCGCGCCTGCTGGAGCAGTCGCCGCCCGCGCAGCCCGTCGACGACCTTCCCGTCGTAGACGTACCCCTCGTGGTCCGCCAGGTCGAGCCGCAGGCGGTGCTCCTCGTGGCGTCGCAGGCAGAACCAGACGTCGGCGACGGCCGCGCCCGAGTCCCAGAGGACCGCGCAACGATCGCCGGTCGCCAGGCGTCGCTCGTACAGCTCGGGCGCACGTCCGAAGGTCTCGGCGAGCAGGCGCGCGTCGCGACGATGGGCCCAGTGCACGGGACCGCCGGCAGGGAGGCGGGTCCCCTCCCGGGTCCGCTCGTCGAGGAGCACGAACCACTCCATCCGAAGCGCCGGTCGGGGGATCGCCCTCCGGGCGACGAGGAAGGCGGCTCCGAGCACCCCGCGCTCGTTCCACGCGTCGACGAGGTTGTGTCGCCAGCGACGCAGGAGCTCCTCCCAGCGGCGTCGCGCGAGCGGTGATCGTCGTGCCCGCAACTCGAAGGCTCCTCGGAGGTGGCTCCCCGCGACGCTCGCCGGGCAGACGGCGGCGTGGGCACCCGTCGGTGCCCTTGCTACCCTCGTGAGTCGATGAGTCGTCGCGATCACTACGAGGTGCTGGGCGTTCCGCGGGACGCCGGCGACGACGACATCAAGCGGGCGTTCCGCCGCAAGGCGCGGGAGCTGCACCCCGATGTCAACCCCGACGATCCCGACGCCGAGGCCCGGTTCAAGGAGGCCGCGGAGGCCTATGAGGTGCTGTCGGACCCCGAGTCGCGGCAGATGTACGACCGCTTCGGGCACGAGGGCGTGCGCCAGGCCGGGCGCACCGGCGACTTCGCCGACTTCGGCAGCTTCCAGGACCTGTTCGACGCCTTCTTCGGTGGTGATCCGTTCGGGTCGTCGCGCGGGGCCAGTCGACGCGGCGACGATCTGGGCGTCGCGGTCGAGATCAGCTTCGAGGAGTCGGCCACCGGCGTGGAGCGCGAGTTCGACTTCGAGGCGATCGCCGCCTGCGAGACCTGTGATGGAAGTGGCGCGGCGCCCGGCGCCGGGCTCGATCGCTGTCCCTCCTGCGGCGGTCAGGGGCAGGTACGCGAGGTGGCCCGGGGGCCGTTCGGCCAGTTCCTTCGCACGCAGACCTGCTCGCACTGCCGGGGGGCGGGGGAGATCCCCGCGGAGCGCTGCTCCACCTGCGCGGGCGCTGGGCGGCAGGTGCGCTCGCGCACGGCGAAGGTCGAGATCCCCGCGGGGATCTCCTCGGGCCAGCAGATCCGCTTGAGCGGCAAGGGGCACGCCGGCGAGCGGGGCTCGGCCGCCGGCGACCTCTACGTCCAGGTCGAGGTGGCCGAGGACGCGCGCTTTCACCGTCAGGACCTCGACGTGCTCACCACGGTGAGCGTTCCTGTGACCGACGCGATGGTCGGCACCGAGGTGTCGGTGCCCGTCCTGGGCGGGGAGACCACCGTCGAGGTCAAGCCGGGCACGCAGCACGGCGAGCAGATCGTGCTCAAGGGCAAGGGCTTCCCGTCGCTCCGTGGCAGGGGGCGCGGCGACCAGCGCGTGCTCGTCGAGGTGCGGATCCCCAAGGTCGAAGACGAGGCCGGCCGCCGGGCGGTCTCGGAGCTCGGCGGCCATCTGAGCGAGAAGAGCTATCGCGAGGACGAGGGACTCTTCGAGCGCCTCAAGCACGCCTTCCGCTGAGGCCGGACCCGTCCGGTCGGGCATCGCCGAGCCCGAGCTGGCGCGCGTGACGGTGCGCGTGCGACCCGAGGCCGCCGACGCCGCGCTGCTGTCGGTCTGCGATCACGCGGGCACCGGGTGCGGCGAGCGGTCGGTCGAGGGGCTCGTCGAGATGGAGCTGTGGCTGCCGCCGGGGCGGGCCCGCGACGGCGGGTGGCTGCGCGAGGCCCTCGCCCGCGACGGTGTGGACGCCGAGGTGGCGGTCGAGCGCCAGCGGCCGGGGTGGCTGGCCGCGCAGCGCCGTTTCCACCGGCCCTTCGTCGTCGGCGATCGGATGCGAGTGCGCCCCCCCTGGAAGCGGCCCGAGGGCGATCTTCTCGATGTGGTGATCGATCCGGGGATGGCGTTCGGCACCGGCCAGCACCCGACCACCAGAGGTTGCCTCGAGTTGCTCTGTGACCTGGAGCCCGAGGGGCGGCTGCTGGACGTGGGCTGCGGGTCGGGCATCCTGGCCATCGGAGCGCGTCGCCTGGGCTTCGCCGACGTGCGGGCGGTGGACGTCGATCCGGAGTCGGTGGCGGCCACGCTCCACAACGCACGCGCCAACGGCGTGGCGATGTCGGTGGCGCGACGCGACTTCGAGCGGGATGCCCTGCCGCCCGCCGAGGTGCTGGTGGCCAATCTCACCGCCACGCTGCTGGTCCGCCTCGCCGGGATCCCGATGGCATCGCCGCCCGCGCGCGCGGTGGTCAGCGGGCTCCGCACAGTCGAGGTCGACGAGGTGGCGGCGGCATTCGGCCCGGTCGGGCTGGACCGGCGCCGGGTCGTCCAGAGCGAGGGGTGGGCGGCGGTGCTGCTGGAGCGCCCGTGAGGCATCGCTTCCGCTACCTGCTCGCGTCCGCGCCGACCCCCGGGGACGTCGTGCAGCTCGATGCGGAGGACGCCCGGCACCTGACCCGCGTGGTCCGGCGCACCGTGGGCGACGCGGTGGAGGTGCTCGACGGCCGCGGCGGCCTCTGGGCGGCCGAGGTCGTCGATGTCGCGCCGGCGCGGGTGCGCGTCGGGGCGCCCCGGGAGGTCCCGGCGGCCCCCGAGGTGACCCTGTACGTGGGCACGCTCGATCGCGGGCGGCTGGACACGCTGGTCGAGAAGGTCGGCGAGCTGGGCGCGCGCGAGGTGGTGCTGTTCTCGTCGGCGCGCAGTCGCCGCGTGCCCTCGGCCGCCGACTGGACGCGCCGCCGTGAGCGCCTGGACCGGGTGGCGGCGGCCGCCCTGCGTCAGTCGGGGCGGGCGATGCCGCCCGCGCTGAGGGGGGTGGTACCGTTCGACGACATCCTGAGGGAGGTCCCCGCGGAGCAGGGAGTGCTGCTGGATCACGACGCCGACGAGCCCCTTTCGAGCGCGCTCGTCGGGCGGATGCCCGTACGGCTGATCGTGGGTCCCGACGCGGGTTTTGAGCGCGCCGAGGTGGACGCGGCCCGCGCCGCCGGGCTCACCGTGGCGGGCCTGGGGGAGGCGATGCTGCGGACCGAGACGGCGGCCATCGCCGCCCTGACCCTCGCGCTCGACGCGAGCGGGTTCCTCGGGGTGGCGCCGTGAGGTTCTCCGTTCGCTTCCTGGGCTGCAAGGTCAGCCAGGCCGATGCCCTGGTCATCCGCGACGCGCTGACGAAGGCCGGTCATTTCGAGGTCTCGCCGGACGACGCCGAGGTGCACGTGGTCAACACCTGCGCGCTCACCCGCGAGGCCGAGAAGAAGAGCCGCAAGCAGGCTCATCGCGCGGCGCGCAACGGCCGCACCTTCGTCACCGGCTGCGCCGTCAACCTGAACCGCGGGCAGTTCGCGCACGACGACCTGCAGACGGTTCCCGGCTCGGTGGACCGGGTCGCCGAGGAGATCGTGGAGGCGTTGGGGGGGCAGGGAGTGGGGGCCTGTGCCGACGACCAGGCTCCTCCCGTCGCGGGTCGGACCCGCGCCTTTCTCAAGGTCCAGAACGGCTGCGATGCGCGCTGCGCCTTCTGCATCATCCCCACCACGCGGGGCGAGGCCGAGAGCCGGCCCATGGAGCGGGTGCTCGACGACGGGCGTCGTCGACTGTCGGAGGGTCACCCCGAGCTCGTGCTCACCGGCATCAACATCGGCACGTACCGCGACCCGGCCGGTGGCGGCGACCTGGCGGCCCTGGTGAGCGCGGCCGCGGGCCTACCGGGACTGGTGCGGCTGCGCATCAGCTCCATCGAGCCCGGGAGCGTCGACGACGCGCTGCTGGAGGTCATGGCCGCCACGCCCGGGGTCGCCCCCCATCTGCACATCCCGCTGCAGTCGGGCGACGCGCGGGTTCTCACGGCCATGCGCAGGGGATACACGCCCGGTGACTACCTCGACGCCTGCGCGCGTGCGCGCCGCGCCGTGCCGGGCCTGAACATCACCACCGACGTGATCGTGGGCTTCCCCGGCGAGACCGACGGGGCGTTCGCCAACACCGTGGCGGTCATCGAGGAGGCGGGCATCAGCCGAGTGCACGTGTTCCCCTACTCGCCCCGACCGGGCACCGACGCCGCGACGCTCCCCGACGAGGTCGACGGCGCCACGCGCCGGGAGCGCGCCACCACGCTGCGGGCCCTGTCGGAGCGGCGCGCGTTCGATCATCGCGACGGCCGCCTGGGCACCGAGGACGTCGTGCTCATCGAGCGCCGCCACGACGACGGGTCGCGCTCCGGGTTGGGCGCCGACTACGTGCGCTTCACCCTCCCGCCCGGGCGGGAGGGCCCCGGCGAGACCGTCGCCGTGCGCGCCACCGGGCACGCGGGTGACCACCTCTTCGGGGAGCCGCCGGCGTGAGCGCCACCGACGCCGTGGAGCGGAGGGTCATCGAGCTGGACGACGCCGTGGCCGTGGAGCTGGCGGGTATCGAGGACCGGGCGCTGCTGGCGATCGAGGAGCGGCTCGGCATCGAGGTGCACCTGCGGGGCAACGAGTTGACGCTGGCCGGCGAGGGCCGGGCGGTGGGCGCCGCCGCGGAGGTCATCCGCGAGGTCGCCGGGTGGGTGGCAGGCGGCCGCTCGGTGACGGTGGCGGCCGTGGACGCCCTCGCGGTGGCGGCGTCCGCCGACGGCCCCGTGGCACAGCTGTCGGGCGACGTGGTGTGGAGGAACGGCCAGACCGTCATCGCCCCGCGGACCGCCGGACAGAAGAGATATGTCGATGCCATTCGCTCGAACACCATCACCTTCGGCATCGGGCCGGCCGGCACCGGCAAGACCTACCTGGCCGTCGCGCTGGCCGCCGCCGCGCTCACCCGTCGCGAGGTGGGCCGGCTCATTCTGACGAGACCGGCGGTCGAGGCGGGCGAGCGCTTGGGCTTCCTGCCCGGCGATCTGGCGGCCAAGGTCGATCCGTACCTGAGGCCGCTGTTCGACGCGCTCTACGACATGCTCGAGGCGGAGCGCGTGGAGACGCTGTTCGAGCGCGGGTCCATCGAGGTGGCGCCACTGGCCTTCATGCGCGGCCGCACGCTCAACGACAGTTTCATCCTCGTGGACGAGGCCCAGAACACCACCGAGGAGCAGATGAAGATGGTCCTCACGCGGCTCGGCAACCGCAGCCGCATGGTCGTGACCGGCGACGTCACGCAGATCGACCTCGGCGATCGCCCCTCGGGCCTGATCGCGGCCCGCAGCATCCTGACCGGCATCGACGACCTCGCGATCTGCGAGCTGACCCGCTCGGACGTGGTGCGTCATCGCCTGGTGCAGTCGATCGTCGACGCCTACGCCGCCTCCGAGGGGTCCGGCTCCTGATCGAGGTCGAGGTGGCCGACGATGTCGGCGTCGATACCGATTCGCTGGCCTTCTGCGTCCGGCGCGCTTGCGACGCTCTGGGGGTGAGCGCTGCGAGCCTGGGCCTGATGGTGGTCGACGCCGAGCGCATGGCGTCGATCAACGCGGAGCACCGCGGCAAGCCGACGCCGACCGACGTCCTGTCGTTCCCCGTCGACGGGCCGGACCTGGCGGTCTGGCCGCCGGAGGCGCCGCCGCCGGAGCTCGGCGACGTGGTGATCTGCCCGGCGCATGCCGACGAGCCGCTGGCCACGCTGGTTGTCCACGGGCTGCTTCATCTGCTGGGGTATGACCACGAGACCGACGACGGTGAGATGCTGGCCCTTCAGGACCGGCTCGTCGCCGACCAGGAGCACCCCGCATGACCTCCCGCGGCACCGCGAACCCGCCGCCCGCCCCCGGCGACACGCCTCCGGGCGATCCCGACGGTCGCCGCCGCTCGCGGGTGTCCCGGCTGCTCCGGAATCGTTCCTCCGGAGGATCGCTGCCCAAGCAGGGGTCCCTGCGCTGGTCGTTCACCTGGGCGTTCGAGGGCGTGGTGTACGTGCTGCGCACCCAGCGCAACATGCAGCTGCACGTGGGCACGGCCGCGGTGGCCCTGGTGCTGGCCCTGGTCCTCGACTTCACCCGCCTCGAGCTGGCGGTGCTCCTGGGGGCGATCAGCCTCGTCCTGGTGGCCGAGATGTTCAACACGGCCATCGAGGCCGCGGTCGACGCCGTGGTGGAGACCTACCACCCGCTGGTGAAGGTGGCCAAGGACGTCTCGGCCGGTGCCGTGCTCGTGGCGGCCGTCAACGCCATCGCCGTCGCGTACTTCCTCTTCTACCGGCACATCGCCGATCCCACGGGCGACCTGGGGATCGGCGTGCGGAGGGCGCCGACCGAGCTGGTCGTGGTCATCCTGTTCGTCACGATCATCGCTGTGCTGGCGATCAAGGCCTACACCGGACGGGGCAACCCCCTGCGCGGCGGGCTGCCCTCGGGGCACGCCGCGGCGGCGTTCGCGGCGTGGGCGTCGATCACCATCATCGCCGACCCGCTGCGGTACGCGACCCTCGTCTCGTTGCTGGCCTTCCTGATGGCGTTGATGGTGGCGCAGTCGCGCGTGGAGGCCGGCATCCACTCGGTGCTCGAGGTGGGCGCCGGGGCCGTCCTGGGGACCGGCGTCGCGGTGGTGGCGTTTCAGGTGTGGGGATAGCCCCCGAGACCTTCCGATCGGGCGTGGTGGTCCTCGCCGGACGGCCCAACGTGGGCAAGTCCAGGGTGGCCAACGCGCTCGCGGGTCACCGGCTGGCCGCCGTGTCGCCCCGTCCGCAGACGACCCGGCGGCGCATCCACGCGGTCGTGGAGGGAGAGGGGTGGCAGGCCGTGCTCGCGGACCTGCCCGGATTCCAGCGCCCCGGAGATCTCCTGACCGAGCGCATGCAGGCGCGCGTCGACGCCGAGGTGGCCGACGCCGAGGCCGCCCTGTTCGTCACCAACGCCGCCGAGCCGATCGGAGCGGGCGACCGCTTCATCGCGCGCCGCCTGGCCGACGTCGATGTGCCGACCATCCTGGTGGTCAACCAGGTGGACCGTGTGGACCCCGCGGCCATCGGCGCGCACATCGCCGAGGCCGCCGCGTTGGTGCCGGACCCGGTGGCCGTCCATCCGGTCAGCGCGCTGACCGGCGACGGCCTGGAGGCGCTGCGCGAGGACCTTCCGGCCCTGCTGGGCGAGGGGCCGCGCCTGTTCCCCGAAGGGATGCCCACCGACCAGACCTTCCCCGAGTTGGCGGAGGAGCTGGTGCGGGAGGCTGCGCTGGCGCGGCTGCGTCAGGAGCTGCCCCACGCCATGGCGGTGGAGGTCGAGGAGATCGAGGAGGCCGCCGAGGGCCTGATCGTCCGCGCCGGCATCGTGGTCGAGACCGAGTCGCAGAAGGGCATCGTGGTCGGCAAGGGCGGCCGGATGGTCCGCGACATCGGCTCCGACGCCCGGCGCGCGCTGGGCGAGGTGCTGGGCACCGAGGTGCACCTGGACCTGCTGGTCAGGGTGAAGCGCCGCTGGCGCGACGATCCCACTCAGCTCGACCGTCTGGGTCTCTAGTCGCCGGATCGCACGGTTTCCGCGCGCTCCGGCGGCTGCACACGCGTCGCGGGCCCGTCGTCCTCGGCTCGGCCCGCAGCCGGGCAACGGACCTCGCCTGGTCCTCGGCCCGCTCGGTGTTCGCAGGCCGGAGCAGCGCGTCGCAACGCTCCCGGCGCCTTTCGGCCCTCGGGGTCTGGCCCCGACTACCGGGTCAGGCGACTGAACCGTCGGTCGGCGTAGCGGCGGCCGTCGTTCTGGCAGTCCGGGCAGTAGACCAGCTCGTACTCGGCGAACGAGACCCGCGCCAGCTCGGCGCCGCAGCGGAGGCACGGCTCGCCGGCGTGCCCGTGAACCGCGGTGGTGCGCTTCTCGCGCTGCGGCATGTCGACGCCCCCGATCTCCCTGGCCCGCGCGACGGCCTGCCCGAGCACCGCGTCGGCCGCCGACGCCAGACGCGTCCACCCGTCGTCGGAAAGGCCGGTCGTCATCGTGAACGGGGCCAGCCGGGCGGCCCACATGATCTCGCTCGCGTAGCACCGGCCGATGCCGGCCACGCGGCGGCCGTCGCGCAGCGCGGTATGCAGCCGGGCCCGGGGGTGCTCCAGGGCGCGGCGCCACTCGTCGGCTTCGAGACCGATGGGCTCGGGGCCGAGGCGTGCCAGCGGGGGGTGTTCGCCGAGGGCCTCGTCGTCCAGCAGGTGGGCCGAGGCGCGCCGCTTGGTGCCCAGCTCCCGGAGTGCCAGGGCGCGACCGTCCTCCAACTCCAGGCGCAGAAGGGTCTGGCGCCCCCGGGCGCGCTCGACATCGCGCAGGCCCATGCGCCCGGCGCTCATCAGGTGGACCACCAGCGAAACGCCGCGATCGCTCTGCACCAGGAGGAGCTTGCCGCGACGGTTCACGGCCGTGAGCGCGGCGCCCTCGAGCGCCGTCAGGGGCGGCTCGGCCGTCCTCAGCACCGCCGGATGTACGGCAACGGCACTCTCGACGCGGCGCCCGGAGACCTCGTCGGTGAGGGCCTCGCAGAGGGCCTGCAGCTCGGGCAACTCGGGCATGGGGCTCGGAGGGCCGCCGCTATACTCGACGCAATGCCCGCGCCGGCCCCATCGGCTCGAGCGAGCGGCGGCTGATGCGGGTCGAGGATCTGACCAAGACGCTCGACCAGTCCGCGCTTGCCGAGGATCTCACGCCCGAGCAGCTCACCGCTGTCTGCGATGAGGTGCGCGAGCTGCACGTGGCCGCGCTGTGCTCGTGGCCGCAGTTCGTTCCGCTCATGGTCGAGCAGCTGCGCGGCTGCGACGTGAAGGTCTGCACGGTGATCGACTTCCCGCTGGGTGACGGCGGCTCGGAGGCCAAGGTGGCCCAGGCCGAGCGCGCGGTCGAGGAGGGCGTGGACGAGATCGAGGTGGTCATGAACTACCGCGCCATGCTCGCCGGGGACTTCGGCGCGGCGCGCGACGAGCTGCGCGCGGTGACGCGCGCCGTGCGGTCTCGCGCGGCGAACGGTGGTCGGGGCGACGTGCTCATCAAGGTCATCATTGAGGCGCCGCGCCTCGACGACAAGCTGTCGCGCCTGGCGTGCCTCATCGTCGAGGATGCGGGGGCCGACTTCGCGAAGACCTGCACGGGCGTCGGCACCGCCGCCACCGTGCACGACGTCGAGCTGATGCGCGACGCTCTCTCGGAGAGCGTGGGCGTCAAGGCCGCCGGCGGCGTGAGGACGCTCGAGGACGTGCAGACGCTGGTGGGCGCCGGCGCCGCCCGGGGGGGCACGTCGGCCGCGCCACAGGTCCTGGCCGAGCTCCAGGCACTGAACGGGTCGTGATGAGCGGATCCGCTCCGGCCGACGCGGCGGAGCTCCGGGCGAGCGTGCGGTACAACGACGCCGGCCTGGTCCCCGCGATCGTGCAGGACGCCTCCTCGGGGCGGGTGCTGATGCTGGCTTGGATGAACGAGGAGAGCCTGGGCCGCACCCTCGAGACGGGGCAGACCTGGTTCTGGAGCAGATCGCGCAGCGAACTGTGGCAGAAGGGCGCCACCAGCGGTAACACGCAGGCCGTGCGCTCCGTGGTGCTCGACTGCGACCAGGACGCCCTGTTGGTGGTGGTCGATCAGACCGGGGTCGCGTGCCACACCGGCGAGCCGACGTGCTTCTTCGCGCCCTTCGCCCTTGAGGCCCCGGAGTCGTTCGCGGCGCTGGGCGACCTGGAGCGCATCGTCGGCGACCGCGCCGCGGACGCGGACGCGGAGTCGAGCTACACGGCCCGGCTCCTGGCCAAGGGCATCGATCAGGTGTGCAAGAAGGTGGGCGAGGAGGCGACCGAGGTCGTGCTCGCCGCCAAGGGGCGGGAGCACGAGCAGGTGGTCTACGAGAGCGCCGATCTGCTCTACCACCTCGTCGTGCTCTGGCGGGCCGCGGGCGTCGGCCTCGACGAGGTGGCCGACGAGCTCGCGCGCCGCCGGCCGTCCCCGTGACCTCGCTGAGCCTCACCCCGCCGCCCGATCCGGGCGGCCCTGTCGATCGCGGCATCGACGAGCTGCGGGCCCTCGCCGGCGAGGGCTACAGGCAGGCGCCGCTCGTGCACAGCTACGTCGCCGACTGCGAGACGCCGGTCAGCGCGTTCCTCAAGCTGCGTGGCGAGGGGCCGGTGTTCCTGCTGGAGTCGGCCGAGCAGGGGCAGCGTGTCGGGCGGCACTCGTTCATCGGCATCCGCCCGCAGTCGGTCATCCGCGGGGTGGGTGACCGGCTCGAGGAGACGGCCGCCGACGGCACGGTGCGCCGGCTGGACGTGAACGACCCGTTCGGGGCCGTCGAGGACGCCGCGGCGAGGGTGGGCATGGCTCCCACGTCGGAGCCGCTGGCCTTCGCCGGCGGGGTGATCGGCTACTTCGGCTACGACCTGGTGCGCCGGGTGGAGCGCCTGCCGGACGAGCCCCCGGACGACCGGGGCATCCCCGACCTGGTTGCGCTGGTCACCGGCCCCGTCGTGGCCTTCGACCATCTGCGCCGTTCACTGACGATCGTGGTCCCGTGCCCGTTGGACGCCGAGGAGGGGCTGGAGGCCTCCTACGAGGCGGCCATCGCGGAGGTGCGGCGCATCCGAGAGGCCCTGGACGGCCCGGTGCCCCCTCGGGAGCCCCGCACCGGGCCACCGGAGCTCGGGCCGGTACGCAGCAACATGACGCGCGAGCGCTTCGAGGCGGCCGTCGAGCGGTGCCGCGAGTACATCTTCGCCGGCGACGCGTTCCAGATCGTCCCGTCGCAGCGCTTCTCGGCCGAGGTCGATCTGGACCCGTTCGCCGTCTACCGCGGCCTGCGCGCGGTCAACCCGTCGCCGTACATGTTCTTCCTGGACGTGGGCGAGACGGTCCTCGCCGGATCGTCGCCCGAGATGCTGGTGAAGGCCCAGGGCGGGATGGTCGAGATGCATCCCATCGCCGGCAGCCGCCCGCGCGGGGCCGACGAGGACGAGGACGTCCGGCTGCGCGAGGAGCTCCTGGCTGACCCCAAGGAGCGTGCCGAGCACGTGATGCTCGTGGACCTCGGGCGGAACGATCTGGGCCGCGTGTCCGACGTGGGCTCGGTCCACGTCGCGAGCCTCATGGACGTGCAGCCCTACAGCCACGTCATGCACATAGAGAGCTCGGTGGTGGGTCGCCTGGCCCCCGACAAGCGCGCCTCCGACGCTCTGCGGGCGACCTTCCCGGCCGGGACGCTCAGCGGCGCCC
>JARFPS010000074.1 GCA_029288175.1 Miltoncostaea sp.
CTCGGCGGGTGAGCGGGGCACGAGCCCGACCTCGGCCGCGGCCGCGAGAAGCGCGCGCGCGGTCGCTCCCGACAGCCCCGCGTCGGTGAGCGCGGTGGGCTGGGCGGTGCCCGGAACCGGCCCCTGAGCCTCCCGCAGCACGATGCGCTGTCCGGTCGCCTCGGCGACGACGAGCCGGAGGGCCTCTCCCGCGGCGAGGGGAAGGTTGCTCTGGGCCGTGATGCGGCCGCCCGCGATGGCCAGGTCGACCTGGCCGGCCTGGGCGGCCAGCACCCGGGCCGCCAGCACCTGGCCCTCGCTGACGAACAGCGTCGGCGCGGCGACGATGCCGCCGGCGGGGACGGCGGCCCCCGCGCGGGCCGCGGGGGCCGGGGCGGGGCTCTCGGCCATGAGGTGTCTGTCGGTCCGGCGGGGCGGCCCCCTGAACGCCGGCGCCCGGTGGCGCCCGCGTCAAGTCGCCGTGGGCGCTGCCGATACGGGCCGCGGAAACGGTCGTCTCAGGAGACGCATGGTCCGAGGGATCTACATCGCAGCGAGCGGCATGCTCACCGAGAGCATGCGGCAGGACGTGATCGCGAACAATCTCGCGAACGCCAACACGACGGGCTTCAAGCGCAGTCAGGTCGTCGCGAGCGAGTTCGACTCGTTGCTGCTGCGGAACCTCGGCGTTCCCGGCGCCCCGGCCATCGGTGAGCTGCAGTACGGCTCTCAGGTCGAGGACATCGTCGTGATCGACCAGCAGGGCAAGCTCAAGGCGACCGACAACCCGCTGGACCTCGCGCTGTCGGGTCCCGGCTACTTCGCCGTGGACACCCCCGAGGGCCGCCGCTACACCCGTGACGGCAGCTTCCAGGTCGACGAGCAGGGCCGTCTGGTGACGAAGGAGGGCCACGTCGTGGCCGGCCAGAACGGGGCCATCACGATCGGGCCCGGAGGCAACGTCGACATCGGCGTCGCCGAAGACGGCACGGTGAGCCAGGGTCAGCGGATCCTCGGTCGCATCACCGTCACCAACCTCGACCCGGCATCGCTCGCCAAGCAGGGCGACAGCCTGGTCGACGGAACCATCCAGGCCGGCGAGACCGGCGGAGTACGACAGGGCTTCCTCGAAGCCAGCACGGTGAACGTGGTCAGCGAGATGGTCGAGCTGATCCGCGTCATGCGCTCGTTCGAAGCGAGCCAGCGCGCCGTGCGGGCACACGACGAAGCGCTGACCCAGTCGGCGACACAGGTGGCATCCGTGGGGTAGTCGTCGCGCTCACCCTCGAGCTGGACCGTCTCGTGGCGGGAGCTCGTGAGCCCCCGACGGACCGACGGGGCTCTCAACGAGGAGCGTGGCCGACCCCGTGGTGCACATGGCACGGAGGGCAACGGCAGGATGATTGACGCGTTGTATTCAGCGGCGACCGGCATGCGGGCGCAGCAGACGAGCCTGGACGCTATCGCCAACAACCTGGCGAACGCGACCACGACCGGCTTCAAGCGTGACCGCGTGGACCTGGTCGATCTGGAGTACGTGACCTTCACGCTCCCCTCCGGCGAGGAGGGGCAGGTGGGGCTGGGCGCCGCGCCGGGCGAGCTCGGCAAGGAGCACACGCCGGGCGTCCTTCAGAACACCGCCCGCGATCTGGATCTGGCCATCGAGGGCCCCGGCTTCTTCCAGGTGACGCGGCGCGACGGGACGCTGGCCTACACGCGGGCGGGCAATCTTCAGATCGACGCCTCCGGGCGTCTCGCCCTTCAGACCGGCGAGCTGCTGCAGCCGCGGATCACCGTTCCCGCCGAGGCGACCGATCTCTCGATCGCGGCCAACGGCGCCGTCTCCGCCAACGTCAACGGCGAGCTCCGCGAGCTCGGCGACATTCCGACGGCGGCCTTCGCCAACCCCGCCGGCCTGCGGCCGGTCGGGAACTCCATGTACGCGC
Organism: Miltoncostaea sp.; assembly: GCA_029288175.1. Classification (GTDB taxonomy): domain Bacteria; phylum Actinomycetota; class Thermoleophilia; order Miltoncostaeales; family Miltoncostaeaceae; genus JARFPS01. The sequence continues at coordinate 1,926 of JARFPS010000074.1, forward strand.
CCACGGTCAACTCGGGCGCCGCTCAGCTGGGTGACCCGACCGGAGACGGGCGCGGCCGCATCGTGCAGGGGGCCCTGGAGGCGTCGAACGTGAACGTCGGCACCGAGATCATCAGCATGATCACCACACAGCGCGCCTTCGAGGCCGCGAGCCGCGTGGTGACGGCGTCCGACGAGATGATGGGCATCGCGAATGCCCTGCGCCAGTGACGCCTGAGGGCATCACGCCCGCGGCGGCCGCTCCGGCCGCTGCGGCCGGGCAGCCGCAGAGCATCGAGGAGGCGGCGCAGGCGCTTGAGGGCGTGTTCCTGTCGATGCTCACGGACGAGCTGTTCAAGGGAACCGAGGCGTTCTCGGCCAGTCCGATGTACGGCGACCTGGCGACGGAGCAGCTGGCCGACGAGCTCGGCCGGTCCGGCGGTCTGGGTCTTGCCGACGTCCTGATCGAACAACTCGGGGGAGGCGACGATGTCGACCAACGTTGAGCAGTGCCGGAGCTGCAAGAAGCTCTTTCCGTTCCTGGCTCGGGGCGTCTGCGCCGACTGCCTCAAGAAGACCGAGGATGAGTTCGAGCGGGTGCGCGACTACCTCCGCGAGAACGACGGCGCGGCCATCTCGCGGGTGGCCGAGGAGACCGGCGTCTCGGAGCGCCGCATCGTGGGGTGGATGAACGAGGGGCGACTGGAGCGCCACGGCACCTCGCGCCTGAGCGACGAGGAGGCGGCCGAGCAGCAGGAGGCGCGCAAGCGCCTGCTCGAGGGAATGGCCGAGTCCGTCGACCAAGCCGCCGCCACCGCCGAGGAGGAGTACACGCGGCGGGTCGGCATGCGGTCGCGGAGGGACCAGTGAGACCGGCGGCCCGCCGCCTGGCGGCCGGATTGGAGCGCTGCATCGCCCTGCAGGAGCGATTGGTCGAGATGGCCTCGGCCCAGCGCGCATCGCTCGTCGGTGGTCTCCACGACTCGATCGACGCAAGCGTGCGCGCCGCCGAGGCCACCGTGCTGGAGCTGTCGGTCGCGGAGGCCGAGCGCCAGACCGCGGCCGAGGAGCTCGCCGACGAGCTGGGCGTGGCCGCCACGCGCTGGTCCGCCCTGCGGCCCGCGCTGTCGCCGGCCGAGCGTGACCTGCTGGGGCCGCTGGTCGACCGGGTCGAGACCGTGGTGCGCGACCTGGAGCTGGCGAACGCCATCAACTCGCAGGTGGTCATGCGTGAGCTCGACCTGGTGGACGTGCAGATCCGGGGCCTGTCGTCGTCCGAGGCCCCGAGGGTGACGCGCGGTTACTCGGACGACGGCAGCGCGACGGTCGGACAGGGCGCCGCGGCCATGCTCCTCAACACCTCCGCCTGAGCCATGGGTTCCACCTTCTTCGGCCTGAACGTCGCCCTCTCGGGGGTCATGGCGCAGCAGCGAGCCCTGGACACGGTCAGCCACAACGTGACCAACGCGTCCACGGAGGGCTACACGCGCCAGCGGGTCGAGTTCGCGACCAACGACCCCATCTACGTGCCCGCCTGGAACCGGGCCGTGACCCCGGGCCAGATCGGCACCGGCGTGCAGATCGGCGACCACGTGCGTCTGCGGGACCAGTTCATCGACTCCTCGCTGCGGTCGAGCATGTCGACCCACAGCGAGTTCGACGCGCGCAGCTCCTCGCTGGCCTCGATCGACACCGTCATCAACGAGCCGGGCGAGTTCGGCATCCAGTCCCTGCTGTCGGAGTTCTGGGCGTCCTGGCAGGGCCTGTCGGCCCAGCCCGAGAGCAGCGGCGCGCGGGAAGCCGTGCGCGGCGCCACGCGCTCCCTGGCGGAGGGCATCACGAACCTGCGGTCCGAGATGACCACCGCGATCGCCGACGCCGACCTGCGCATCGGGTTGCAGGTGGGCGAGGTGAACACGATCGCCGCCCAGATCAACGCGCTCAACACCGAGATCGCGAAGGTGGTCTCGGTGGGCGACCAGCCCAACGATCTGCGCGATCAGCGCGACCTGCTGGTGGACAACCTCTCGAAGCTCACCGACATCAGCGTCACCGGGTCGGCCGACGGCAAGATCTCGGTCGGCATCGGCGGTCAGCTGCTGGTGGACTCCTCCACCGACACCGTCAACGCCCTGGCCATCGACGCGGCCGGCGCCGCGACCGTCGGCGGCGTGGGCACCACGATCGACGACGGCAGCCTGCGCGGGCTGGTGGACGTGCGCAACACCGTCGTGGGAGGCGCCGGCGGCTTCCGGGATCGCCTCGACACCTTCGCCGCGGCGCTGATCGGCACCGTCAACACGGCCCACGCGGCCGGCTTCGGGCTGGACGGATCGACCGGCAACGCCCTCTTCGCCGGGACCGACGCCAGCGACATCGCCGTGTCGGCCGCGGTGATCGGCTCGCTCGACGCGATCTCCGCCGCGAGCGCGGCGGGTGATCTGCCCGGAGGCTCCGACAACGCGGTGGCGATCGCCCAGCTGCAGTTCACGACGCAGACGATCGGGGCGCAGACCACCACGATCGACGGCTACTACCAGGGCCTGGTGTCGAGCGTCGGCCTGGAGGCCGATCAGTCGGCCCGGCTGGCCGCCGTGCAGCAGGGCGTGATGGAGGCGGCGCGGGAGCGCCGCGAGTCCGTCAGCGGCGTGAACATCGACGAGGAGATCGCGGACATGATCCGCTTCCAGAAGTCGTTCAACGCCGCCGCGCGGATGATGACCACCGTCGACGAGATGCTCGACCTGATCGTCAACCGACTCGGCCTCGTGGGCCGCTAGCGAGCGAGGGGGCGGCCCGATGCGCATCAGCAGCCATCAGATGGCGCTCAACTTCCTGAGCGACCTCGAGCGGAACAACACGCTCATCGCCAAGGTCTCGCGCGAGGTGTCGACGGGCAAGCAGATCCTCTCGCCGTCCGACGACCCGGCCGGCGCCACCATCGCGATGGGTCTGCGCCGCGAGCAGGCGGCCACCGAAGCGTGGCGCGGCACCATCAACGACTCGCTGGCCTGGCTCAACACCACGGACGACGCGCTCGGCCAGGCGCTCGGGATCGTGCAGCGGGCCCGCGAGCTGGCCACCCAGGGCGGCAACGGCACGCTGTCGAGCGACGCCCGTGGGCTCATCGCGAACGAGGTGCGCGGCCTCGCCGCCCAGTTCGTGGAGGTCGGCAACAGCAGCCTGGCCGGGCGCTTCATCTTCTCGGGCACCGCCACCGAGACCCAGCCTTTCGATCCGGTTGCCGAGGTGGCCAACCTGCCGATCAACACCGGCCTCATCAACCGCGAGGTCTCTCAGGGCAATGTCATCTCGGTCAACATCACCGCCGATCGCCTGCAGGGGCCCGGCGGCCCCACCCCGGACGTCTTCACCCTGTTCTCGTCGCTGGCCACCGCGCTCGACACCGGCGACTTCGACGGCATCGAGACGGCGCTGGACGACCTCCAGCTGCACCAGGACAACATCACCGACCTGCGCGGCGAGGGCGCCAGCAAGATCAACGCCCTCGAGGCATCGCTGACCCGCTTCAACGCCCGCGACATCGCCACCACCCAGCAGCTGTCGCTGACCGAGGACGTCGACATGGCCGAGGCGATCACCGAGCTCAAGATGCGCGAGGCGGTGCTGCGGGCCTCGATGGCGGTGGGCGCCCGCGTCATCCAGCCCTCGCTCGTCGACTTCATCTCCTGATCGGACCGCCGGCGGCCGGCCCGTGATCGCCCCCATCGGCCTCACCCATCACCGCGGCGACCTCCAGATCACGCGGACCGCGCCACAGGTGCGGCTGGACATCTCGCACCCCAGCGTGCGGATCGCCGTGCAGGTTCCTCAAGTCGCGTGGGATCGGTCCGATTACCGGGATGCGGTGAACGTCCTTCTGCCGAGCGAGCTCGGCGCATCACTGTTCGCCGACGCCCAGGCCGCCGTGGCAGGGGCGATCACCGACATCGCAGCACAAGGAGACGCCCTCAGCCGGATCGAGCGAGGGAACACAATCGCAACGGTCGCTCTGGCCAGCCAGCCTCAGGACGAGCGCGAGCTGACCTTGGAGCCGGTGCCGCCTCCGGTGCGCACCGATCGAAGTCCCGGAAGCGTCGACATCGACGTCTCGCCGGGGGCGATCCGAGCGAATCCCGACCTGACACCCCTGGAGGTCAACGCGACCGACGCGAGGGTGACGGTGGACACGGAAGTCCCCACTGAGGTCAACGTCCAGGTGTAGGCCGGAGCCACGGCCCCCCGGTACCACCGACCACGAGAGAGGACTTCCGAGATGGGCCTGAGGATCTTCAACAACGTCGAAGCGCAGAACGCGCATCGGCAACTTCAGATGACCAACCAGCATCTGAGCCGGACGATGGAGAAGCTCAGCTCTGGCCTCCGGATCAATCGCGCGGCCGACGATGCCGCCGGCCTCGCGGTGAGCGAGGAGATGCGGACGCAGATCCGCGGCATGCGGGTGGCCTCGCGGAACGCCCTCGACGGCGTGAGCCTGGTGCAGGTGGCCGACGGCGCCCTGGTGGGCGTCAACGACATGCTGCAGCGGGTGCGGGACCTGGCGGTGCAGGCCGCCAACGGCACCTTCTCGGATCAGCAGCGCCAGAACCTGGACCAAGAGGTCCAGCAGGTCATGTCGGAGCTGGCGCGGGTCGCCCAGGACACCGAGTTCAACGGCATCAAGATCCTCTCGGGCTCGGTGGCCACGGCGCAGTCGGCCGTGACCCTTCAGGTGGGCGCCCAGGGCGGCCAGGTGATCGCCTTCACCATCGCCACCATGTCGGCGTCCGACCTCGGCGTCTCGGGGCTCGCGGTGTCCACCGCGGCGTCGGCCACCGCGGCGCTCGCGTCGATCGACGCGGCGATCCGGTCGGCCAACGCCCAGCGGGCCTCGCTCGGCGCAATCCAGAACCGTCTGGAGCAGACCATCAACCGTCTGAACCTGACGGCGGAGAACCTCCAGGCCGCCGAGTCGCGCATCCGCGACGCCGACATGGCCGCCGAGATGATCGAGTTCACCAAGCAGCAGATCCTGCAGCAGTCGGGTACCGCCATGCTCGCGCAGGCGAACCAGGCGCCGCAGAGCGTCCTCCAGCTGCTCGGCTAGACGACTCCACCGACGCGCCCCAAGGAGCCCAGTGATCGAGACCGTGGAGACAGCCGACCGGGAGGTCGTGACCGTGCGCTCGCAGGCGCTCGGCACCATCGACGTGCCCGTGGACCAGATGATCACGATGTGCGAGCCGATGGCGGGCTTTCCGGACTGCGTCCGCTACGCGTTGCTCGACCACGTCAAGGACGACGGCGGCATCGACGGGTCGATCTACTGGCTGCAGGCCGCGGACCACCCGTACCAGTCGTTCGTCATCACCGACCCGTGGGGGATCGCGCCGGACTACGCCCCCGAGATCTCGGACGCCGACGCCGAGCGGCTGCGGCTGCGCTCCTTCGAGGACGCCCGGGTCTTCGCGATCCTCACGGTGCCCTCCGACCCTTCGATGATCACCGCCAACCTGCGGGCGCCGGTCGTGGTCAACGTCGCGGAGCGACTGGCGAAGCAGGTCGTGCTGCTGGGCGACGAGTACCACACGCGCCACCCTCTGCGCGGCTCCGAGGAGTCGGGCCCGGGCGCCTGATCGCGCCGCGCGGTCGCCCGGTGGGCGACGAACATATGTTCGCTACACTGGCCGGCCCGTGGCGACGGTCGATGACCTTCTGGAGTTCTGCCGGCTGCACCTCTCCGAGGACGAGGCCGAGCGCCTGGTGGGCTGGATCGCCTGGCGCACCGAGCGCAACCAGGCGCTCGCGGGGTCGCGCCCGCCGATCGATCGGCTGCGGCACGCCCTCGAGAACTGGCTCGGGCCGCAAGAGCGCCACAAGCTGCTGAGCTGGCTTCGCCGTCGCCAGCGCGACGGCGGCTCCTTCGTTCCCTGAGCCGCCGGCTGCAAACGCATCGCGAGGCGGCGTCCTCTCATCGGAGCGATGCCGGTGGCATCGCTCTCTTATCGCGTCCCCGCTTCGCTCGGTCTCGCAACCGGCCGCAGACGCATCGCACCGTCGCGATGGCGACACCATCGCGACGGTGCGCGACGGACTACTCGGTCTCGCCCTCGTCGTCGTGGTCCTCGGAGAGCTCCTGCTCGGCCGCCTGCTCGAAGGACACGTCGCCCTCGCCCGTGGCCTCGCCGGCGTCACCTTCGGAGTCGGCCTCCTCCTCGGCCGCCTCGGCCTCGGCTCCCGTGGCCTCATCGACCGCGCCGTCGCCCTCGAGCACCTGCGCGAGCGCCGGGGTGACCGCGCCGCCGTCCTCGTCGCCCTCGCCGACCTCATCGTCGAGCCCGTCGATCAGCAGCGGGTCGGTCTCGACCTCGGGCTCGCCGACCTCGAGCTCGTCGGCGCGACCGTCGGGATCCCATCGCACCGCGACCTCGCCGTCGAGGATCTCCGCCTCCGCCAGGGCAACCGGATCCCGCGAGACCAGCTCGCCCGCGGCGGGCGGGGGCGCGGACTCCGCGCGGAGCTCCGCCGGGTCGGCGGTGAGCCAGAGCGTGATCTGGCGCGCGCGCTTCGCCACCGCGTGAACAAGTGCGTAGCGCGATCCGCTGACGTGTTCCAGCGAAGAATCCAAGCGCCGTCCGTACAGCATGCAACCCCCCGAGTGTCTGTGGTGGCCGTCAGGCCAGCTCGTAATACTACCGGCCACACTGCCCGCAGCGGACCATCCATGTCCGATGCACAAGGAGGCTCATCGGATGCTGGTGCTGACCCGCAAAGCGAATCAGAGCATCATGATCGGCGACGACATCGAGGTGTCGGTGCTGTCGGTGCTCGGAGAAAAGGTGCGACTGGGCATCCAGGCGCCCCGCGACGTGCCGGTCTTCCGCAAGGAGGTCTTCGTCGAGATCCAGGCGCAGAACATCGAGGCGGCCGGATCCAGCAAGGACGCCCTCAACCAGGCGCTCGGCATGATCGAGGACGACGGGACCGCCAAAACCTGATCCTCGCCGGCGGCCCCCCGCCGGGGCCCGCACGACGATCGTCCAGCTCCGCAGCGGCTCTTCGCCACCCGTTCGTACAGGTGGCGGAAGAAAAGTGGACGCGATTCTCAAGACGGATCGACCCCCGTCGATCAACGCCGCGAGCGCGGAGAGACCACGGACGGTCTTCACGCGCACGCCGACCGAGCTCCGTACGGAAGCGGACCCGGGCGGACATCACCTAGAGCACGCGACCCCGAGTATTCACGGAGGAATCATGGGTCTTCGCATCATGAACAACGTCGAGGCGCTGAACGCGCACCGAACCCTGCAGATGACCAACCTGCAGATCGGTAAGTCGATCGAGCGCCTGTCGTCCGGCCTGCGCATCAACCGCGCCGCCGACGACGCCGCGGGTCTTGCCGTGTCGGAGATCATGCGCAGCCAGATCCGAGGCATGAACGTCGCCTCGCGGAACGCCCAGGACGGCGTCTCCATGGTGCAGGTCGCCGACGGCGCCATCAGCGCGGTCACCGACATGCTCCAGCGCATGCGCGACCTGGCCGTCCAGGCGGCCAACGGCACGTTCTCGGACCAGCAGCGCGCCAACCTGGACGCCGAGGTCCAGCAGGTGGTTCAGGAGCTCAACCGCGTCGGCACCGACACCGAGTTCAACGGCATCAAGATCCTCGCCGGCTCCATCGCCACCGCCGCGTCGGCCGTGACCCTGCAGGTGGGCGCCAACGGCGGCCAGTCGATCGCCTTCACCATCTCCACGGTGTCGGCCAGCGACCTGGGCGTCAGCGGCATCGCGGTCTCGACCGCCGCGTCGGCCTCCGCGGCCATCGCGTCGCTGGACGCGGCCATCAACAACCTGACCACCAATCGCGCAACGCTGGGCGCGATCCAGAACCGGCTCGAGCAGACGATCAACCGCCTCGGACTGACGGCGGAGAACCTGCAGGCCGCCGAGTCGCGGATCCGTGACGCGGACATGGCCAAGGAGATGATCGACTTCACGAAGGCCCAGATCCTGCAGCAGAGCGGTACCGCGATGCTCTCGCAGGCCAACCTGGCCCCTCAGAGCGTTCTCTCGCTCCTCGGGTAGCACCCCGCCCGACATACCGACCGCTTCCGACAGGGGCCCGCTTCGGCGGGCCCCTCGTCGTTGAGGCGGTCGGCTCCCGCGTGCCTACGCGGGACGAGGTATTGCCTATTCGGCCCGGGCACCCCCCTCCCGATCCTCCACCTGGCGGGCCAGGACGGCCTGTCGCACGATTCCGGCAAGCGCGCCCCCCGGGGCGCGCCCCGGACCATCCCTGCGACCCCAAGCATTCACGGAGGAATCAATGGGTCTTCGCATCATGAACAACGTCGAGGCGCTGAACGCGCATCGCACCCTGCAGAACACCAACATGCAGGTCAGCCGGTCGATCGAGCGTCTTTCGTCCGGTCTTCGCATCAACCGCGC
>JARFPS010000146.1 GCA_029288175.1 Miltoncostaea sp.
GCCGGAGGAAGGCGAGACGCCGCCGCGGACCTGGGGCGACCTCGGTGCCAAGGGCGCCTTTGCCACCGTGCCGCTGGCGCGCTACGGACGCCACCGCGCGAGCCTGGCGCACGGCTACTTCGGGCGTCGTGTCCTCGACGGTCGTGCGCACCGCGCCGACGTCACGCACGCACCCGGCAGCAGCGGCGTGGTCGACGCGGTCGCGGCGCGGCGGGGCGCCATCGGCTACGGCAATCTCGGGCAAGCCGGGCCGGGCGTGCGCGTCCTCGCGATCGCCGACGGTGACCAGGCCGTCTGGCCGACGGCCGAGGCCGTGCGCCTCGGGTCCTACCCGCTCGCACGACCGATCCACGTGCTCTTTCCGCGTGCCGCGGCCGCCGCGCCGAGTCCCTTCGAGCGCGCGTTCCTCCGCATGCTCTACGCGCGCGAAGGCCAGTCGGCGGTCGCCCAGGACGCGCTGGTGCCGCTCGGTGCGCAGGAGTCCACAGCGTGGCGCCGACGCTTGGAGCACCAACACGAGCGGCCCCGCAGGCATCGGTAGCACTCCTGATCCACGCTTCACCCCGCATTCACGGGACCGCTTTAGGCTGGAGGGCGAGCAGGAACTCCGATGGCCGACACAGACGAACACGCGACGCCCCCCGTCTCCCCCCACCTGCAGGACGTGCTGCGGAAGCGCCTCTCCAGGCGCGGCATGCTCGCCGGCCTCGCGGCCGGCGCCGCCGGTCTCGCGCTGCCGCGCTTCGCCTTCGGCGAGGAAGGCCCGCGCGAACGCGGGACGCCCGCCTTCGCGTTCCGTGACATCCCCTTCGCGATCCAGCCCGACCACCGCGTCGCGGCAGGACACGACGCCAAGGTGCTGATCCGCTGGGGCGACCCGGTCGTCGCGGGCGCGCCGCCCTTCGACCCCGACGCCGTCGATGCGGCCGCCCAGGCCATGCAGTTCGGTACGTCCAACGACTTCACGGCGTACATGCCCCTGCCGCGCGGCAGCGAGGCTTCGACGCACGGGCTGCTGTGCGTGAACCACGAGTACGTGAACGCACGGTTCCTCTTCCCCGACGAGCAGCGCACCGGGAGTTTCCGCCCGGCACGGATCGACGCGGAGATGGCCGCGCACGGACACTCCGTCCTCGAGGTGCTCAAGGGCGAGGACGGCTGGGCCGTCGTACCGAACAGCCGCTACAACCGACGCATCACGGCGCAGACGCCGATGCACCTCTCCGGCCCCGCCGCGGGGCATCGCCGCGTCCGCACGAAGGACGACCCGGCCGGCCGCACCGTCCGCGGCACGCTGTGCAACTGCGCCGGCGGCAGCACCCCGTGGGGCACCGTGCTCATGGCGGAGGAGAACTTCGACGACTACTTCCGCTGCCCGGCTGGCGCGGGCGCTGACGAAGCCGTCAATCACATGCACTACGGCCTCAAGCCCCGGCCCCCGCTCGCGTGGCACAAGGCCTACGCGCGCTTCGACGTAACGAAGGAGCCGCGCGAGCCCAACCGCTACGGCTGGATCGTCGAGTACGACCCCTACGATCCGACGTCCATGCCGGTGAAGCGCACGGCCCTCGGCCGGTTCAAGCACGAAGGCGCCACCACCGTCGTGCAGCCCGACGGCAGGCTCGTCGTCTACAGCGGCGACGACGAGAAGTTCCAGTACCTCTACCGCTTCGTGTCCGATGGACGCTACGACCCCGCGAAGCGCTCGGCCAACCGCGACCTCCTCGATGCAGGCACGCTCTACGTCGCCCGCTTCGAGGATTCGGGCCGCGTGCACTGGCTGCCGCTCGTGTGGGGCACGGGTCCGCTCACGCCCAGGAACGGCTTCCACGACACGGGCGACGTCCTCATCGAGACGCGCCGCGCCGCGACCCTGCTGGGCGCGACGCCCATGGACCGCCCCGAGGACGTCGAGGTCGATCCCAGCACCGGCAAGGTCTACGTGCTGCTCACCAACAACGTCGATCGCACGCCCTCGCAGGTGAACCGCGCGAATCCGCGTGCCTTCAACGGCCTCGGGCACATCCTCGAGATCGATCCGCCGCGCTGGGAACGGTCCGAGCCCGTCGAACGCAGCGTACCCGGCGATCACGGCGCCCTGCGCGCACGGTGGGACCTGTTCCTCCTGGGCGGCGAGCCGTCCAAGGGACGCCCGAACAACCCCGACAACGCAGCCTTCGATCCGCAGGGACGCCTCTGGATCGCGACCGACCAGGGCAGCTACCAGTTCCGGCGCGGCGTGAGCGACGGGCTGTGGGCCTGCGACGTGGACGGTCCGAATCGTGGCCGCGCACGCTTCTTCTTCGCCTGCCCGGCCGGCGCCGAGCTCTGCGGTCCGTCCTTCACGCCGGACGGCACCACGCTCTTCGTCGCCGTCCAGCACCCCGGTCAGGGGCGCGGGGCGGACGGCAAGCCGCTCACGCGCGACAACCCGTGCACGCGCTGGCCCGACTTCCAGGACGACATGCCCCCGCGGTGCTCGGTCGTGGCGATCACCCGCAGGGACGGCGGTCCGATCGCGGGCTAGCGCGACGGGCGTTCATCCTTGCGACGCTCGTAGCGGTCGAAGAGGCGCCCTTCGATGTCGTAGGCGCGCAGCTCGAGCCGGTCGCGCAGCAGCGTGACCGTGCAGTAGTGATGCGTGCGGCGCAGCGTGGCGCTGAACCAGTTGCGCGTCGGCGAGAAGTCCTCGAGGTAGCCGCCCGCGCCGCCGGTCTGCAGGTACACGGTCCCCTCCTCGGGGTCGATCTCGCCGCAGCGCAGAGGCCACGAGCGCTCGTACGTGTGGATGTGTCCGAAGAAGACGACGTCCACCTGGTGCTTGTCGAAGAGCGGGATCAGGTCCTGGACCTTCGGATCGCCGC
>JARFPS010000078.1 GCA_029288175.1 Miltoncostaea sp.
GGATCATGTCCGCTATTCCGCCCTCGATCCGAAATGTTGCTGTCGTCGCCCACGTCGATCACGGCAAGACCACCCTCGTCGACAAGCTCTTGGTCACGGCCGGTGCGGTCTCGTCCCTGCCGGAGGACGAGACGCTGATGATGGACACGGGGGACCTCGAGCGGGAGCGTGGAATCACCATCTTTTCCAAGAATTGCACGCTTCATTACCGGGACACCAAGATCAACATCATCGACACGCCCGGCCACGCCGACTTCGGCGGTCAGGTCGAGCGCGTCCTCCGCATGGCCGACGGCGTGCTGCTCCTGGTCGATGCGTACGAGGGTCCCTTGCCGCAGACGCGCTTCGTGTTGCGCAAGGCGCTCGAGGCGCGCCTCCAGCCGATCCTCGTGATCAACAAGATCGACCGGCGCGAGACGCGACCGGAAGAGGTGCTGAACCTCGTGTACGACCTCTTCATCGAGCTCGACGCGGAGGAGGAGGACCTCGAGTTTCCCGTCTTCTACGCGTCCGGCCGGCAGGGCGTCTCGGGGAGCAGCCCCGACGACCTGCAGCCGAACCTGCTGCCGATCCTCGACGCCATCGTCGAGCACATCCCGCCGCCCAAGGGGGATCCGGCCGCCACCGTCGCGCTGCCGGTCTGCGACGTCGAGGTCGACCGCTTCCTCGGCCGCATCGCCATCGGCCGCCTCGAGGCCGGCACCATCCAGACGGGTGACAAGCTCGTGGCCCTCGCCCCCGACGGCGCGAAGAAGAGCCGGGCGAACGTGCAGGCCTACGTCTTCTCCGGCATGGGCCGCACGGAGACGGAGACGCTCGTCGCCGGCGACGTCATCGCGGTCTCCGGCCTCGAGAAGGTCGAGATCGGCGACACGGTCACGGATCCCGAGAACCCGGTCGAGCCCTACGAGCTGAAGGTCGAGGACCCGACGCTCGCGATGGAGTTCAAGGTCAACGACTCGCCCCGCGCGGGCCAGGAAGGCAAGTTCGTCACGTCGCGCCACCTGCGCGCACGCCTCGAGCGAGCCGCCCAGGAGGACGTGGCGCTGCACGTCGTCTTCGGCGACCAGACCGACAGCTTCGAGGTCCGCGGCCGCGGCATCCTGCATCTCGGCATCCTGATCGAGACGCTGCGCCGCGAGGGTTTCGAGTTCGCCGTCGGCCGTCCGCGCGTGCTCATGCAGGAGACCGAGCGCGGGCTCGAGGAGCCGTTCGAGTCCGTCCTGGTCGAGGTGCCGCCGGACTCCGCCGGCACGGTCATCGAGATGATGGGCCGCCGCAAGGGCGAGTTGCTCGACATGCAGACCAAGGGCGACCTCTCGTTCCTCGAGTTCGAGGCGCCGTCGCGCGGCCTCATCGGCCTGCGCACGCGGTTGCTCTCCGCCACGCGTGGCGAGGCCGTCTTGAGTTCGGTGTTCAAGCGCTACGGACTGCACCGCGGGCCCATGCAGGCGCGCAAGACCGGCAGCCAGGTATCGAGCGAGTCCGGTGCGGTCACCGCCTACGCGCTCAACGGACTCACGGACCGCGGTCCGTTCTTCGTGGGCGCCGGCGAGCAGGTCTACGAAGGCCAGATCACGGGCGAGCACCGGCGCAACGAGGAGTGCCTCGTGAACCCGTGCAAGCGCAAGAACCTGACGAACATCCGCTCGGCCGGCGCCGACGACAAGGCGACGTACCCGCCGCCCATCCGCAAGGGCGTCGAGGAATCGCTCGAGTTCATCGCCGACGACGAGCTGCTCGAGGTCACGCCGGAGAGCCTGCGCATGCGCAAGCGCATGCTGAAGGAAGTCGATCGCCGCAAGGCGCTGCGCCGCGCCAAGCAGGCCGCGCAGGGCAAGCAGTAGGGGCGTGTCGAGCCCTTCGCTTGCGTAGGGCGAGTACGCGCCCGGTGTTCGCCGGCAGGAGACCGGACGTGCACTCGCGCCGTGCCATGCACGGCGCTCGGCAAGCCCCTACTTCCCGGGCTCCTCGTTCTTCAGCGCCTTCGCCTCGGCGTCGGCCTTCTTCGCCTTCTTGATGGCGGAGAGCAGCTTGCTGCGGTGGGTCATCCAGCCCTGCCGCACGAGGCTGCCCCACTTGGAGCTGCGCTTGTCGTCGAACGCGAGCGCCTTGCGGCGACCGTCGCGCATCTCCTTGAACCACGTGTCGGCCTTCGCGAGGTGGCCGCTTTCCTTCGGCGCCTCGTCGTAGAGCGTCTTCAGGCGGGCTTCCTCGATGGCCTGCGCGGCCTCGACGAGCTCGCGGACGGCGCGCTGCTGGGCGGCGAACATGTCCACGTCCCCGCGAAGCGCACCGTTCGTCTCGGCAACGCGGACGTCGATGGCGGCCCACGCCTGGTGCTTGCGCGCTTCGTACTCGGCGCGCTTGCGCGCGCGCGCAGCCTCCTCCTCGCGGTGCACCTGGTCGGCCACGCGATTGCGCGCGCTGATCAACCGGTACGGCACGACCTCGCCGGCGAGCCGGTAGGAGAGGATCGTGCGATCGAGTTCCTCGAGCGCATCGCGGGACGGCACGCGCTCGATCGGTTCCGGACCGGGGAAGCGGCGGAGCCACGCCTTGCGCGCCGCGCGCTCGTTCACGCGTTGCTCGGCGTAGCGCGAACGCGCGGTGCCCAGTTCGGTGTAGAGCGACGCGAGCGGCTTCACGAAGGCGCTCCATGCATCGGGATCCAGGGCGCGGGCAGGCCCCGCCTCCCCCTTGCCGATGCCCCAGAGCTTCGGCTTCCGCAGCAGCTTGATGCGACCGAGCATGCGCTTGGCGCGCGGCTTGGCGTAGCGCTTCCACGTTTCCTGGTGCTTGTCGTAGAGCCCGGGATCCATGGGCGCCGGCACGAAGTGCGCGACGCCGTCGTTGAGCGCTTCCAGGGCTTCGAGGAAGTCCCCGTGCGGGATCGGATGCGCGGGCTCGTCCTCGGCGCGCAGGGGTGCGGCCAGGAGAAGGACCGCCGTCGTCACCACCAGCACCCGCCGCATCACGGGCCCAGTCTACTGGCCATCGAACCGGAGCACGCGGTGGTTGCGGAAATCCCCGACCCAGAGGCGGCTGCCCTCGAGCGACGTGAAGAGGAAGCCGCCGAAGCCGTTGAGCGTGCGCGCCGACGGCGCCGCGTCCTGCATCAGGTCCTGGTCGTCGTCGTTGGGTGCGACGTGCGTGAACAACGACTGACCGAGGATGCGGTCGGCCGCGGTCGCGTTGCTCGTCGGGAAGGCGTCCCACACGAGCACGCGGTTGTTGCCGCCGTCGGCCACGATCAGCTGCTGGCCGTTGCCGGCGATGTCGCACGGCTGGCGCAGGCCCGACGCACCGGATGCGGGATCGACCGTGACGAAGTCCGGCTGGCCGAGCACGAGGTCGGCGGGCTCACCGTTCAGGGTCGGAAACGTCGTCCAGATCAGCACGCGGTTGTTGCCCTGGTCGGCCACGACGAGACGCGTGCCGTCCGTCCACACGGCGAAGGGCGTGTTCATGCTCCCGGAGCTGGCGGCGGCCATCGGGTTCCCGCGATTGACCGTGCCGCTGATGAAGTCGGACTGGCCGAGCACGAGATCCGCGTTCGCGCCGTTCTGGAACGGCAGGCCGTTCCACACGAGCACGCGATGGTTCGCGGAGTCGGCGAGCACGAAGCGCCCCCCGCCGTAGTGGATGCCGACCGGCGAAGCCAAACGTGCCTGCGTGGTGCCGGCGATGGCGCTCGAGAGGTCGCCCTGGCCGAGCACCGCGTTCGCGGCGGCACCGTCCGCGTTCGGGAGCGTGTCGTAGATGAGCACGCGGTGGTTCCCGATGTCCGTCACGTACAAGCGGCCGCCGGCGAAGAGCACGTCGACGGGCTGGAACATCTTCGTCGGGCTGACGTCCGGCGTGTTGG
>JARFPS010000253.1 GCA_029288175.1 Miltoncostaea sp.
GATCGGGCTCCGGGCCCGCGCAGTCGCATGTCGTGGTGTTCAGGTCGGCCCCGCACGACGGGCACAACCCCGCGCAGTCGGGCCGGCAGAGGATCGTCGGCGGGACGGCCTCGGAGATCGCGTCGCGCACCCACTCACCCAGCCTCAGGACATCGCCCTCCACGTAGTCGGACGCGAGGTCCTCGTCGTCCGTGTCGAGGCCGGCGAACTCGTGGATGTCGAGGTCGACAGGTGTCGCGGCGTCGCCCAGGCAGCGCCAGCAGGCCCCCGTGAGCTCGACCTCGAGCACCAGCCGCAGGTCGTACCCCGAGAGCGCCCGCGCCACGTCGAGGCGCACCTCGAGCGGCTCCGGGTGAAGGCGATAGGTCTGGCCCGCCAGGATGAGCGGCTCGATCTCGACGGCACGGTCGATCCGCGCGGCCGCGCCCTCGACGAGCGCGAGCCGCGACAGGTTGATGGTCGCGCCTGTGTCCTCGCTCACCCTGACCGTCCCCGGCGATGCGGGCGACGCGCGGATCTACGGGGAGACGGTCTCCTCGACGACCGCGTCGTCCTGATCGTCCACGATGCCGGACTCTTCCTCGAGCCGATCCTCGCTCTTGCCCTGCAGGCGCTCGCGACCGCGCTGAACCGCCGAGAGGAACTTCCCGAGGTTGTTCTCGAGCGTGCCGAGCACCTCGTCCGCGTAGTCCTCCGCGCCCAGACGCACCTCGCGCTCGCGCTGGCGGGCCTCCTCGAGGATCTGCGCCGCCTCGCGCTCGGCCTTCTTGACGACCTCCTGCTCGGAGGCCTCCGTCGTGGCCTTGTCACGGGCGTCCGAGACCAGCCGCTCCGCCTCGCGCTTCGCCTCGGCGAGCATCTCCTGGCGCTCCTTGACGATCCACCGGGCCTGCTTGACCTCTTCGGGGATCGTCGAGCGCATCTGATCCAGAAGGTCGTAGATCGCCTCCCGGTCGATGCGCACCTGGTCCGTCAGCGGCACAGCACGCGCGTTGTGCACCAGGTCGTCCAGCTTGTCGATCAGCTCGAGTACGTCCATGGATCCTCCTCAGCCCGTCCTCGCGACGTTCTCCGCGCGGTCGGCGAGCGCACGGGCGACCACCGGCGGAACCCAGTCCTCGACCGAGCCCCCCCACGCGGCGACCTCGCGGACGCCGCTGCTTGAGATGAAGCTATACCGCGCTGAAGCCGGCAAGTAGACCGTCTCGATATCCGATGCCAGGTGCTTGTTGATCTGCGCCATCTGAAACTCGTAGTCGAAGTCCGAGATCGCCCTGAGTCCTTTTACCATCGCCACGGCATTCATCCGGGCGGCGTGGTGGATCAGAAGCTCCCTCAGCGGTTCCACGTCCACATTCGGGAGGTGGGCCACGCTCTCCTGCACGAACCCCATGCGCTCATCGATGTCGAACATGGGTCGCTTCTTCACCGAGCCGTCCGTGACCGAGACGACGAGGCGGTCGAAGAGGCCGGAGGCCCGCTCGATGATGTCGAGGTGGCCGAGGGTGACCGGGTCGTAGGTCCCGGGACAGATGGCGATGCGAGGGGTCTTCAGCTCGTCCGCTCCAATCGAATCACGCTGACGGCGGTGTCGCCGTACACGCGGTCGTCGCGCGTGGCCGCGGGGAGGCCCGCAAGGGCGGGCGGCGAGGTCGCCGCGCTCTCCACCACCACGGTGGCCTCCGACTCGAGCACGCCGAGCAAAAGGTCCACGGATGCAGGATCAATCCTGTCGGTCACGCTATAGGGAGGGTCGATCAGGCACAAGCCGTAGAGACCGCCCCGGCGCCCCTCCCGTCGCAGGGCCTCCCGATAGTCGGCCGCCACGACCCGGCATCGCTCCGCCACCCCGAGGGCGTCGGCGTTCGCCCGGACCACCGCGGCCGCGGCACGATCGCGCTCGACGAACGTGGCGCTCGACGCACCACGCGAGAGCGCCTCGAACCCCATGGCGCCCGATCCCGCGAACAGGTCGAGCACGGCCACCCCCGCCAGCGGACCCAACACGGCGAACACGGCCTCGCGGACCCTGGCCGAGGTCGGGCGGGTGCCGCGCCCCGGGGGCGCCTTCAGCAGGCGCCCGCCGAGCTCTCCGCCGGCGATCCTGAGGCGGCCGGGCGGGCTCATCCGTCGAGCAGCCGGGGGGTGTCGTGGAAGCGCTCGGTGACCGCGGCGCGCAGCAGCAGGTTCTCGGGGCGGTTCAGCCACGGATCGTCGGCCATGACACGTCGCGCCGCATAGCGCGCCTGTGCCAGCGCCTTGCGGTCGCGACTCAGCCGGGCGAAGCGCAGGTCGGTGGGGCCGGCCTGCCTCACGCCCAGGATGGCCCCCTCTCCGCGGATCTCGAGGTCCAGCTCGGCCAGGCGGAACCCGTCCGAGGTCTGGGTGAGCGCCTCGAGTCGACGCGCGCCCTCCTCGGCGGTGGGCTCGCCCAGCAGCAGGCACTGGCCCGGATGCTCACCGCGCCCCACCCGGCCGCGAAGCTGGTGCAGCTGGGCGAGCCCGAAACGCTCGGCGTCCTCGATGAGGATGACCGTCGCGTTGGGCACGTCGATACCCACCTCCACAACGGTCGTGGCGACGAGCACGTCGGTGGCGCCCGAGGCGAACGCGGCCATGGCCGAGCGCTTCTCGTCGGGGCGCTGGGCGCCATGGGCGAGCCCGACCGCGAAACCCGCCAGGGGCCCGCCCGCGAGGCGCTCCGCCTCGCTGACCGCCGATCGGGCCTCGCCCTCCTCCCCCTCCTCCACCAGCGGGCAGATGACGTATGCCTGCCGGCCGGCGCGCAGCTCCTCGCGAATGGCCTCGTAGGCCGCCTCACGATCGGCCTCGCGCAGCCATCGCGTCTCGACCGGCACGCGCCCCGGCGGACGCCTGCGGATGGTCGAGACCGACAGGTCGCCGTAGGCCGTCAGCGCGAGCGTGCGCGGAATCGGCGTGGCGGTCATGTAGAGCAGGTGCGCCACGCCCCCGGGGCCCTCCGCCTGAGCCGACAGCGCCTGCCGCTGATCGACGCCGAAGCGGTGTTGCTCATCGACGACGACGAGCCCGAGGCGATCGAATTCGACGCCGGCCGACAGCAGGGCCTGGGTGCCCACCGCGACCCGCGCGGTCCCCGTGCGGAGCGCCACCTCCCGCCGGTCGCGCTCCGCCCTGGCGACGCGCCCGGTGATGAGCGTGGGCTCGATGCCGGCCGGCTCCAACAACCCGCGGAGCGTGGTCCAGTGCTGGTCGGCGAGCGTCTCGGTGGGCGCGAGGACCGCCGCCTGAGCCCCCGCCTCGACGGCCTGGGCCAGGGCGAGCGCCGCCACGACGGTCTTCCCCGAGCCGACCTCGCCCTGCAGAAGCCGGCGCATCGGCTCAGAACGCGCGAGATCTCGTGCGATCCGGCCGGAGACCTGCTCCTGCTCGGCGGTCAGCGTGAACGGCAGCGCGTCCCGGACCGCGCCCGTGAGCTCCCCGGTCGACGGGAGGGCGATACCGCTGCGCCGCCGCGCCTCGCGCCGGCGCAGCGCGAGCAGGCCGAGCTGCAAGACCAGCAGCTCCTCCACGACCAGCCGCCGGCGTCCGGCTTCGGCCTCGCCCCGCGAGCGCGGGAAGTGGACGGCCATGAGCGCGTCGGCGATCGGCGGAAGCCCCAGCCGTGCACGCAGCCCGCCCGGCAGGGCCTCGGGCGCTGCGTCGACCATGCCTCGCGCCGCGTCGACCAGCTCGCGCACGCGCCGGGTCGGGAGCGCCTCCGTCGCCGGATAGACCGGCACGAGGCCCTGGGTGTGCAATCCCTCGGAGACACCGCGCCCGATGACCTCATGGCTCTTGACGGCGATCTCCGGCGGCGAGCCCTTGCGCAGGGTGCCGCGCAGCATCAGCTCGTCGCCGGGTCTCAGCGTCCGGGCGAGGTGCGCTTGGTTGAACCAGATCGCCCAGAGCGGCCCGGACTCGTCGGCGACCCTGGCCCTCACGATCTTGAGGCCCCGCCGCCGCGTCGGCCGCACGCTGATCGACTCGAGCCGCACGCGCAGCGTGGCCTCGGAACCCGTTGCGATCGCGCGCGCCGGCGTCACCCCCTCGTCGAACCGCTCGTAGCGGAACGGAAGGTGGAACAGCAGGTCGCCCACCGTCGCGAGACCCAGGGCCTCCGCCCGCGCGGCGGTCGAGCGACCCACGCCGGGCAGCCGGTCGAGGGGCGCCCACCACAGACCGGGGTCGGGCCGCCGTGGTGCCGGCGGATCCGCCCATGCCCCGCCCCGCCCGCCGCCGAGCGGCGGCGAGGTGGGGACGCTCATCCTTCCGCGGCGCCGATGAGGTTGATGAGCGACACCGCCGCATCGACCGCGGCCTCGCCGGCGTTGCCCACCTCGCCGCCCGAGCGCGCCATCGCCTGATCCACGGTGTCGCAGGTGAGCACGCCGAAGGCGCACGGGACGCCGGTGTCGAGCGAGACCCTCGACAGGCCGAGGGCCGTCGCCTGGCAGATGTAGTCGAAGTGGGCCGTCTGACCGCGAATCACCGCCCCCACCGCGATTACCGCCGCGACCTCGCCGGTCTCGGCCAGTGTCTGCGCGGCCAGCGGGAGCTCGAAGGCCCCCGGGACCCAGTGCACCGGCCGCTGGCCCTCGTGACCCGCCTCGATCAGGCGCGACTCCGCGCCGGCGATCAGCCGCTCGGCGATGGCGCGATGGAAGCCGGCCGCGGCGATCGCGACGGGCTCGTTCCGGCGCTCCGCGAGCCGGGGAGCGGGCGGCGCGTCCTCAGTGCGGGCCATCAGTCGGAGGAATCCGTGGGGCCGACGGAGCCGGTGTCCGGCCCGCCCTCCACCGGGTCGACGTCGAAGCGCAGGCTCTGGTGGTGCAACGAGTGGCCGAGCTTGTCGCGCTTGGTCCTCAGGTACCCCACGTTCTCATCGCCGGGCTCGACCTCGATGGGCACCCGCTCCGACACCGAGAGCCCGTAGCCCTCGAGGCCGACGATCTTGCGGGGGTTGTTGGTGAGCTGGCGGATGGTGGTGAGGCCCAGATCCACCAGGATCTGCGCACCGACTCCGTAGTCGCGGAGATCGGCAGGGAAGCCGAGCTCCAGGTTGGCCTCCACGGTGTCGCGACCCCGGTCCTGCAGGTCATAGGCCTTCAGCTTGTTGAGCAACCCGATGCCCCGCCCCTCCTGGGCGATGTAGAGCAGCACGCCGCACCCCTCGGCCGCGATCATCCTCAGCGCCGCCTCGAGCTGATCGCCGCAGTCGCAGCGCAGCGAGCCGAACACGTCGCCGGTAAGGCACTCCGAGTGCACACGCACGAGTACGTCATCGGCGTCCTCGACGTCGCCGAGCACCAGCGCGACGTGGTGCTTGTCGTCCACGATGCTCCGGTACCCGATCGCCGTGAAGTCGCCGAACGCGGTGGGGAGGCGCGCCGAGGGCCCCCTCTCCACCAGCTTCTCGGTGTGCCGGCGGTGCTCGATCACCTGCGCGATGGTGATCATGCGGAGTCCGTGCTCCTCGGCGTACCGCGTCAGGCTCGGAAGCCGCGCCATGGTGCCGTCGGGGTCCTGGATCTCGCAGATGACCCCGGCGGGGATCAACCCGGCGAGGCGGGCGAGGTCGACGGAGACCTCCGTGTGCCCCGCACGGCGCAGCACGCCACCCTCGTGGGCGCGGAGCGGGAAGACGTGCCCCGGCTTGACGAGGTCGGCGGGACCGGAGTCGGGGTCGATGGCGACCATGATCGTTCGGGAGCGGTCCGGCGCCGAGATCCCGGTGGTGACGCCCTCGCGCGCCTCGATCGTCTCGGTGAAGGCGGTGTTGTGGGGTGCCTCGTTGCGCCTCACCATCGGCAGCAGGCCGAGCTGCTCGGTGCGCTCCTCGGTGAGCGCGAGGCAGATGAGCCCCCTGCCGTGCGTGGCCATGAAGTTGATCGCCTCGGGCGTGGCGAACTGGGCCGCCATGACCAGATCGCCCTCGTTCTCGCGATCCTCGGAGTCGCAGACCACGACCATCCGCCCCGCGCGGATGTCCTCGATGGCCTCCTCGACGGTGGCGAACTGTGTGGGGCTCTTTGAGCTCATGTGCCTCGGTCGGGGTCGGTGTGGGGCGCGACGAGCGCCTCGACGTATTTTGCCAACGCATCCACTTCCAGGTTCAGGTCCTGGCCCGCGCGGTCGGGACCGAGGGTCGTCGCGCCCATCGTGTGCGGGATCAACGCCACCTCGAAATCGCCCCCTACGAGCGCCGACACGGTCAGGCTGACCCCGTCCAGGGCGACGCTTCCCTTGTGGACAACGTAGCGGCTCAGCTCCGGCGGAGGCCCGAGCCGCAGGATCGTGCTCTCGCCCTCGGTCCTGAGGTCGACCACGCGCGCGACCCCGTCGACGTGCCCCTGCACGATGTGCCCGCCCAGGCGGTCGCCCAAGCGCATGGCGGGCTCCAGGTTGACCTCGTCGCCCGCCGCCAGGCCTCCCAGCGTCGTCCGCGCCAGGGTCTCGGCGACGGCCTCCACCGAGAACGCCTCGCCGTCGACCTCGACGGCGGTGAGGCAGACCCCGGACACCGCGACCGAGTCGCCCAGGCCCAGCTCGGCCGCCGTGCCGGCCCCGCCAATGGTCAGCCGCGCCCCCTTCGCGGTCGGCTCCACCGCCCGGACCGTGCCGATCTCCTGCACCAGACCCGTGAACACTCAGCCCCCTCCCGGGATCGGCCGAAGCCGGCCGCTGACCAGCACATCCTCGCCCACGCGCTCGATCGTCGGCCGGGCGAGCCGTGGCGCGCCGGCCAGCCGGTCGATCCCCGGGTCGCCGACGGCGCCGGGGGCGCCCGTGCCGCCGATGATGATCGGTGCCGTGAACCATGCCACCCGGTCGACCGCCCCGGCGTGCAGCAGCGCGGCCGCCAGACCGGCGCCGCCCTCCACCAGCAGGGACTGCATCTCGCGCTCTCCCAGCGCGGACATGGCCGCCCGTATCCCGGCCTCGCGCTCGGCCGGGACGACCACGACCTCGACGCCGCGCTCGGTCAGGGGCCGGACGCGCTCCTCGGGCGCGCTCTCGGTGGCGACGACGACGACCGGCACGTCCTCGGCCGACGTGACAAGGCGCGAGTCGAGCGGCAGCCGGGCGGCGGAGTCGAAGACCACGCGCGCCGGCTGGCGCACCGGCCCCTCCGCGTCGCGGGCGCGCAGGTCGGGATCGTCGGCCAGCGCCGTGCCCGCGCCGACCGCCACGGCGTCGGACTCGGCACGCCAGCGGTGGACGAGGCGCCGGGCCGGCGCGCCCGTGATCCAGCGGCTCTCTCCCGAGGCGGTGGCGATGCGGCCGTCGAGGCTGGTGGCGAGCTTCAGCGTGACCTCCGGACGGCGCTCGACGGCCCACGTCAGGAAGGGCCCGAGTTGCTCGCGGCACGCGTCGGCCTCCTCGCCCTCCGCCACGACCACCTCGATGCCGGCCGCCCTCAGGCGTCCGCGGCCGCCCGCGCGGCTCGTCTCCAGCGGATCGACGCAGCCGATCACCACCCGGGCGACCCCGGCCCGCACCAGCGCGTCGGCGCACGGCGGCGTGCGCCCGTGATGGGAACACGGCTCGAGGGTGCAGACCACGGTGGACCCGCGCGCCACGGCTCCGGCGGCCGCGAGCGCCATCGCCTCGG
>JARFPS010000302.1 GCA_029288175.1 Miltoncostaea sp.
CGCGAGCTGGCGCCCGACGAGGAGGCCCGGGCGCGGGTGCGGCTGCTGAGGAGCTTCCACGACGAGTCGGTGGCGCGCGGCGACCTCGACGTGCCCGACCCCTACTACGGGGGCGGCGACGGGTTCGAGCTGGTGCTGGACATCGTGGAGGACGGCTGCCGGGCGCTGCTGGTGCACCTCCACGAGGAACACCTGGAGAGATGAGCCGGGCCGTCCTCGACGCGGTCGCGCGGGTGACCCGCAGCGGCGTCGCCGGCGCGCAGCACGTGGGCGGAGGCGACATCAACGAGGCGCTGCGCGTGCACCTGGACGACGGGCGCGAGCTGTTCGTGAAGTACCGCGACGGGGCCCCCGCCGGCATGTACGAGGCTGAGGCGGGCGGGCTGGCGTGGCTGGCCGAGGCCGGCGCCCCGGTGCCCGCGGTCGTCGCCGTGGGCGCGCTGGAGGGGGAGCGCTTCCTGGCGCTGGAGTGGATCGAGCCCGGCCGCCGGAGCCGCGAGGGTGAGGAGGGCCTCGGGCGCGATCTGGCGGCGCTGCACGCGACGGGCGCCCCGGCCTTCGGCCTGGATCACGACAACTACCTGGGCACGCTCGAGCAGGACAACGAGCGGTCCTCCTCCTGGCCCGATTTCTACGGGCAGCGGCGCCTGCTGCCGCTGACACGGCGCGCGCTGAGCCGCCGTTCCATCTCGACCCGCGTCGCCGCGGGCATGGAGACGCTGGTCGCCCGCCTGCCGGATCTGGTGGGTCACGAGGAGCCGCCCTCGCGGCTCCACGGAGACCTCTGGTCCGGCAACGCCCTCGCGGGCGCCGACGGCGTCATCCGCCTGATCGACCCGGCCGTCTACGGGGGGCACCGGGAGGTCGACCTGGCGATGATGCGCCTGTTCGGCGGCTTCGGGGAGCGCACGTTCGCCGCCTATGCCGAGGCGGCCCCGCTGTCCGAGGGCCACGAGGACCGGGTGGAGCTCTACCAGCTCTACCCGCTGCTGGCGCATGCCGTCATGTTCGGAGGCATGTACGGCGCCCGCGTGGAGAATGCGCTGAGCCGCTACGTGGACGTTCCCGGCCCTTAGGTCGTGCCGCCGGTCGCGGCTACACTCGATCGGTGTCCGCGGCGGAGAAGCGACCGGTCGAGCGCGCCGACCTCCTGCTGGTCTGCTCCACGGGCGGGCACCTGCTCGAGCTCATTGCGCTCCAGGAGGCATGGCAGACCGTCGATTCGCGGGTCTGGGTGACCTTCGACGCCACCGACTCGCGCTCGCTGCTGGCCGGCGAGAGGGTGGTCCCCGCCTTCGGCCCCACCAACCGCAGCGTCAAGAACCTCGTGCGCAACCTGCTGCTCGCCTGGCGGGTCGTGGCACGCACCCGAGCGCGCGTCATGGTCACGACCGGCGCCGGGGTGGGCGTGCCCTTCGCCTGGATCATGCGCCTGCGCGGGCGGGCGGTGGTCAACGTGGAGAGCTTCGCGCGCATCGAGGGCCCGTCGATGTCGGCCCGCCTGATGGCCCCCGCCGCGAGCCGCACGTACGTGCAGTGGCCCGAGATGGTCGGCAAGCTGCGCGACGCGCGGTACGAGGGGAACGTGTTCGGCGCGTGATCTTCGTCACCGTGGGCACGCACCAGGACCCCTTCGACCGCCTGCTCGACGCCGTTGGCCGGCTGGACGTCGACGAGGAGATCGTCGTGCAGTACGGCCACAGCACATCCCGGCCGGCCAACGCCGCCTGCGTCGACTTCATGCCCTTCGACGAGCTGCGCGACCACGTGGCCCGGGCGCGCGTGGTGGTCACCCACGCGGGCGTGGGGTCCATGATGCTCGCCATGTCGGAAGGGCGGCGCCCGGTGGTGATGCCGCGCCGCGAGGCACACGGCGAGCACGTCGACGACCATCAGCTCGAGCTGGCGCGGCGCATGGGCTCGGCCGATCTGGCGACGGTGGTCGAGGAGGCCGACGAACTGGCCGCCGCCGTCGCGGGAGCGGGCGGGGCCACGACGGCCCTGGGGACCAAGCCCGGCCTCGCGCGCGACCTGTCGGCGTACCTCGCCGAGGTGCTCGACCCGGCCTGAAAGCGCGGCGGTGCAATCCGGCCGCCGAATGCCGATGCATGACCGGACGGCCACGGCCGCGGCGGGCACCCACGCCCCGGCCCGGATGGGAGCTCGGCCACGCGCGAGCGGAAAAGCTACAAGGAAGGTCTCAGCTTCGGCGCGCTGAGCGTGGTGTTGATGATCGTGCTCGGACTCGGCTCCAGCATCGTCATCGCCCGCATCTACGGCGTGGACGTCATCGGCGAGTACGCGCTGACCCTGGCCCCGGTCGGCCTGATGACCTACATCAGCTCGGCGCAGGAGCAGGCGGCGCTGGTGCGGGAGCTCTCGGTGCTCAAGGCCCGCGCCCCGCGGATCACGGGGCTCGTGGCCGCCGTGCAGTCCTTCTCGTCCGGGTTGACGCTCCTGGTCGCGATCCCGGTGACCGCGGTGATGTGGATCATGCTCGAAGGGCCCATCGGGCAGCCCGAGCTGGTGTGGCCGATGTTCGCCCAGATGGCCAGCTACGTCGTCATCCAGAACACCTGCCTCAACGCGGACATGGTGCTCACCGCCTTCCGCGCCGGGCGAGAGCTCTTCTGGATCCGTCTGGGACAGGCGCTGTCGTTCATCGTGATCGCCGTGGGGCTCGGCCTGTACTGGGACAACATCTGGCCGCTGGTCATCGCCACGGCCGCCAGCTGGGGGGTCTCACTGGTCCACCGCATCGTCGACGTGCGGCACTACATGCG
>JARFPS010000305.1 GCA_029288175.1 Miltoncostaea sp.
GCCCTGGCGTTGGCCAGGACGCGGAAGTGACCGGTCACCACCAGGAAGCGACGCGATGCCCCCACCCGCCGGCGCACCAGCACGACGTCCTTGCCGAGGCCGCGAAGGCGGCGCTCGATCGAGCGGGCCCGCCGCAGGGCGGCCGGGGCGGCGGCGTAGGCGATGTAGCGCACCGGGGCGGTGGGCTGCGCTGGGACGGGCGCGGAGGCCGAGTCGGGACCGGAGGGCGGCTCGCCGTTGACCGCGAACCACGTGTCGCGCAGCCCGAGCCGCGCGCGGAGCGTCGCCCCGCTCACCACGGTGGCGCGCCCGTCGTCGGTCGTGATGCGCGCCCTGCGCACGCGCGGGGAGACGCCGCGCTCCAGCACCTCGACGCCGTTCACCGGGGCGTCGAGCCCGAGGCGCTCGGCCAGCTCGGCGCCGGTGAACCGCGGGGGGTCGGACCAGCGGCGATGGGGCGAGACGGCGACGTCGAAGGGGTCCGGCACCCCCACCAGGTAGGGGCGGGGCTCCGACGACCAGACGTTCTCGACGCTCTCGGTGTGCCCGCCCGAGCTCGCATGGAAGAAGGTCGTCACGACCGAGCCGTCGTGGGTCACCGCCTGGGCGCGCGTGGCGTCCACGGCGGCGTTGGTGCGGGGGTGCTCGGCGTCACGGCCGCCGTAGACCTGACTGCGCGTGTCGGGATGGACGTCGAAGTCGCGGTCCGGCCGAAGCTGACCGATGGCGTACGAGCGCGCGGCGATGGCCTGCGCCCGCAGCGCCTGCACGGGCCACAACGCGGGAACCTCGCGCGGGACGACGCCGTACAGGTACTCCTCCAGGTCCAGCCGGTTGAGCACCCTGACCCTGCTCGTCCCCGTGCGCGACAGGTGAAGAACGCCGCGGTACGCGTCGCCGTCGAGCGTGGTGGCACGGTCGGTGGTGGTGACGACCAGTTCCGACCCCGCGGCCAGCTCCGCGCCGCCCGGGCCGTCGAGTACCACGTCGCCGCCCCGGATCGTCGCCGTCACCGCCGCGGGCAGTGGGGTGGCCGGGAGACCGGGGCCGGAGGCGGTCAGGCCGTCCCCACCGACGGTCACCGAAGCCGAAGCCGGCCGGAGCTGCACCCGCACCTCACGCGCCGGAACCGGCGAGAGCACGGTTCCGCGGTAGTAGTGCGCCAGGATCCGGCGAGCGTCCCAGCCCGCGTCGGCGGCGCCGCGTGCCCCGTGCTGGCTCAAGCCCACGCCGTGGCCGTAGCCGCGCCCCTCGAAGACGAACACCTGCTGCCCGGCCGCGGGCGCGGCGAGAGCCGCCGAGGTCACGGCGATCGCAACGATGATCAGAGCCCACCGGCGCATGCGGTGTCCTTTCGACGAGCGAGCGCTCGGTCCTGAGGCGCGCACATTGCGGGCCGCCGCCCATCGATGCAACGTTCCCGGTCGCGCGGCCGCCGAGCGGCGTCGGTCGCTACGGTTTCCGGCGGATGCCTGGCGATTCCCTCCACCTGTGGGCCGTGACCAGCGGATGGAGCGGCCCGTTCCAGAAGGAGGAGGTCATCGTGGTGGCGCGCGACCTCGAGGAGGCCGTGGTTCACGCCGAGGCCGCGTTCTCGGATGCGGCGCAGCCGGTGTGCCGGGCCAAGGTCAGGGCGCGCGATCTGGGCGCCGTCGAGGCCGGACTGGTCGCCGGACCCCGGCTCAGCGGCGAGAGCCTCGGGGCGGGCGGGGTGGCCCTGGACCGCCGCTGCGACGACCCCGCGAGCCCGTAGGGCTCAGTCGACCAGAGCCCCCGAGGAGACGCCCTCGGCCACGATGCGACCGTCTTCCAGAAGCACCGCCAGAGCCTCGACGGCGCGCGACCAGAACTGCTCGCCGACCAGCGAGCGACACTCCTCCAGGGCCGCCTCGTGGCCGAGGCCCACCTGGTAGGGCCGGGTCGAGGTCATGACGTCGAAGGCGTCGGCCAGATGCAGAATGCGCGCGCCCTCGGGCGCCTCTTCCCGGGTGAGCCCGTCGGGATACCCCTTGCCGTCCCACCGTTCGTGGTGACCGCGCACCCATGAGATCTGCTCGGCGTCGAAGATGTCGCTGACGACGTCGGCGCCCAGCGAGGCGTGCACCTGGACGCGCGCCAACTCCGTCGCGGTCAGGCGATCCGGCTTGAACAGCAGATCGTCCGGCACGGCGATCTTCCCCACGTCGTGCACCAGGGCGGCCTCGCGGATGCGGGCCGCCTCGGCCGCCGTCCACCCGAGCTCGAGCGCCAGGCTCTCGGCGACGGCGGCGACCCGCTCGGAGTGACGACGGGTGGAGGGGTCCTTCCCGTCGACCGCCCGGGCCAGCGTGCGGACACCCTGGAACGCCTGATCGCGGCGCAACCGCCGCGCGCGCTCCTCGGGTGAGAGCACCTCCATCGCCTCGGAGGAGTAGAGGAAGACGACGTCGCGCCCCTGGCTCTTGGACCAGTAGAGCGCCGCGTCCGCCTTGTCGAAAAGGTCCTCGGGTCCGTTGGAGCGGGCCAGGTCGCAGACGCCGATCGAGATGGTGACGCGGCCCACGCCGGGGAACGCGTGCCCGGAGACCGACGCGCGGGCGCGCTCGGCCGCCTGCCAGGCCTCCATGGCGTCGGTCTCGGGCAGAAGCCATGCGAACTCCTCGCCGCCGATGCGCCCCACCACATCGCCCGATCGCGCGGCGTCGAGCAGCCTCCAGCTCAGCTCGCGCAGCACGCCGTCGCCGGCCTGATGGCCGTAGGTGTCGTTGATCGCCTTGAAGTGGTCGATGTCGACGACCGCCAACGACGTCTCGTGGCCGTGTCGGCGCGCCCGGGCGATCTCGCCGTCGAGGCGCTCGAAGAAGACCCTGCGGTTCGAAAGCCCGGTCAGCGGATCTGTTCCGGCCCTCGTCGTCAGGGCGTCACGCGCCTCGGCGCTCTCGATCGCCAACGAGACGAGGCCCGAGAACTCGGCCAGGCGGTCCTCCACCCCCGGAGGAAGCGATGCGGCACGCGCCGCCCCGAGGATGACCGCGCCCCAGAGCTCGCCCGCGACGGTGATGGGCGCGGCGACGCCGGCGTTCAGCACGCCCGCCGGCACCCCCGGCATGCCCTCGCCGAGATCGTCCACGCGCAGGGGCTTGCCCGTGCGCGCCACGACGTCCGAGGGCAGCCCGCAGCCGCGCGGGACCTCGCCGCGAAAGGCCGCCTCCACCGCCGGCCCGTCGGACCACCGCCCCACGTAGACAATGCGCTCGCCCTCAAAGCGCGCCACGGCGCCGGCTCGCGCCCGGTGGACCGAGGCCGCGTGCTCGGCCACCAGGTTCATGACCTCCTCGGGGGCCTGCGCGCGCGCCACGGCCTCGGCGATGGCGCGGAGGGCGGCCTGCTCGGCCGCGACCCGCACGCGATCGGCCCGCAACACCGAGCGCACTCGGGCGAGGAGCTCGTGGCGGTCGACGGGCTTGACCAGGTAGTCCTCCGCCCCGGCGTCCAAGGCGTCGACGGCGTGCTCGGGCGAGCCGAGCGAGGTGAGCATGATCACGGGCGGGGCGAGGCTCTCGCGCTCGTCGAGCTCGCGCAGCAACCCGAGCCCGTCCATCCGCGGCATGCGCCAGTCCGAGACGATCAGGTCGACCACCTGCGCGTCGAGAGCGGCAAGCGCCTCGTCGCCGTCCCCGGCCTCGACGACCTCGTAGCCCGCGCGCTTCAGGATGTCGCCGATCAGCTGGCGGGCCACCGGCTCATCGTCTACGACCAGGAGTCGTCCGTCCGCGCGGGGGGTACTCATCGCATCCATGCAGGAACGTCGTCGGCCCGCCCCGCCGAATCTTGAGCCATGATGGAGCGGCCGTGGATGCCGGGAGCATGAGCAGTCGGACCCCACCCCGGGCCTCCCCTCGCCGCGCGGCCATCGTCGCCGCCGGATGCGTCGTGGCGACGGCCGTCGTCTACGCGCTGGCCGTGCTCACGGTGCGAGGCCAGGACCTCGACAGCTCCGCCTTCGGGAACCTCAGCCCCACCTTCAACCCGGAGGCCTTCGACGCGACCGACAGCCTGCTCTCGACGATCAGCTTCGCTTCGGTCGCGCTGATCGGAGCGCTCATCGTGGCCCTCGCGCTGGTGCGCGGACGCGGCGATCTGGCGGCGGCGGCCGTGCTGCTCCTGGGGGGCGCGAACATCACCACGCAGATCCTGAAGGCGGTGCTCCCTCGCCCCGACCTGCTGGACGATGCCTCCGATGCCGCGGGCGGGAGCTTCCCGAGCGGCCACGTGACCGTCGCCATGTCGCTCGCGATGGCGTTCACGCTCGTCAGCCCGCGGGCCGTCCGGCCGCTGGTGGCGACGGCCGGCACCCTGTACGCGGGCGGCGTCGGCATCGCCGTCATCGCCCTCGACTGGCATCGGCCCAGCGACGTGATCGGCGCCTATCTGGTGGTGACGGCGTGGGGAGCGGCCGCGGCGGGCCTGGTGGGAGCGGGACGATCCGGCCGAGGGCGATCCCCCGGGGCCGAGCGCGTGGCGGCCTGGGCGGCGGCGCTGCTGGTGGTGGCGTTCGCGGTCGTCGCCGGGGTGACCGCGGCCGATCGCTTCGACGTTCTGAGCGTGGTCGACGATCGCACGGCGTTCGCCGCGGCGTCGATCGCGGTAGGAGCGGCCGCCGCGGTGACGATGATGCTCTTCTTCGCCGCGCTACGGGGTGACGAGGTCGCCCCCGCCGACTAGTCTGCGCCCCGTGCGGATCGGCATCCTCACCGGCGGCGGCGACTGCCCGGGCCTCAACGCCGTGATCCACGCCCTGGTCACGGTCGGGCAGCGGCGCCACGGCCACGAGCACGTCGGGCTGCGGCGCGGCTGGAAGGGACTACTCGAGGGCGACACGATGCCGCTCGGGCTGGACGACGTCGAGGACATCCCCACGCGGGGAGGAACGATCCTCGGCAGCTCGCGCACGAACCCCTTCAAGACCGAGGGCGGAGGGGCCGCCGCGGCCGCGGCGGCGAACGAGCTCGGGCTGGACGCGATCGTGGCCATCGGTGGCGAGGACACCCTGGGCGTCGCCCACCGACTCCACGCCGAGCACGACCTCCCGACGGTCGGCGTCCCGAAGACGATCGACAACGACCTGTCGGCGACCGACTACACCTTCGGCTTCTGGACGGCCGTGCAGATCGCCACCGACGCCATCGACCGCGTCACGACGACCGCCGCGTCGCACGACCGCATCATCGTGGTCGAGGTCATGGGGCGCCACGCGGGGTGGCTCGCCCTCGAATCGGGTGTGGCGGGCAACGCGGACGCGATCCTCATCCCCGAGGTGCCGGTCAGCTTCGACAAGGTCGCCGGCTGGGTGCGGGCGCGCCGCGAGCGCGGTCGCCTGTTCTCGGTCATCGTCGTCAGCGAGGGCGTCGAGCTGGGCGGCTCGGACGAAGCCGGGGGCGAGCTCGACGACTTCGGCCACGCGCGCCTCGCCAAGGTCGGCGTGGGCGAGCGCCTCGCGGAGGATCTCGGCGCGACCCTCGGGGCCGACGCGCGGGCCGTGGTGCTCGGCCATGTCCAGCGGGGTGGATCGCCGGTCGCCTTCGACCGTGCGCTCGCCACTCGATACGGGACGCGCGCGGCCGAGCTGGTCGCCGAGGGAGCCTTCGGTCGCATGGCCGCGCTGCGGGGCGAGCGGGTCACGGACGTCCCCCTGACGGACGCCGTGGCCGAGTTGAAGGTGGTGCCGCCGGAGCTCTACGCGGAGGCCGAGACCTTCTTCGGGTAGGCCGCCCGTAGGGCGGATCGGGGCTCCGGCGTGCAGCGAGGAGCCGGTGCTAACCTCATCCGCCGTGAGCCGAGCCCTGATCATCTGCGAGAAGCCGTCGGTGGCCGCCGATGTGGCCAAGGCTTTGTTCGGCGGCAAGGCCAAGAAGGTCGCCGACCGCTACGAAGGGCCCGATGCCATCGTGGCGTTCGCGGTCGGCCACCTGGTCGAGCAGGTCGACCCCGACGCCTACGACAAGTCCTACAAGACCTGGCGCTATGAGGATCTCCCCATCCTCCCGGAGGAGTTCCGCTACCAGCCGCGCGACGCCAAGGCGGCCAAGACCCTGTCGGGCCTGCACAAGCTGATGGCCAAGAAGGACGTCGACACGCTCGTCAACGCCTGCGACGCCGGGCGCGAGGGCGAGCTGATCTTCAAGCTCATCCTGCAGACGGCTCCCGACGCGGCGCGCGAGAAGCCGGTGAAGCGCGCCTGGTTCAGCTCCATGACCGCCGGGGCCATCCGCGAGGCCTTCGACGAGCTCCGCGACGACGAGCAGATGAAGCCCCTCGAGGAGGCGGCGCGCGCCCGCAGCGAGGCCGACTGGCTGGTGGGCATGAACGCCACGCGGGCCGCCACCACCAAGGCCGGCTCGTGGAGGCGCGGAGCGCTGTCCCTGGGGCGCGTGCAGACGCCCACGCTCGCCCTGATCGTCCGGCGAGACCTCGAGATCCAGGCCTTCGTCCCCGAGGACTACTGGGAGGTGCACGCCTCGTTCGAGACCCCCGAGGCCGCGCGCTATCCGGGACTGTGGCACGAGGGGAGCACCACTCGGCTCAAGGAGGCCGGGCGGGCCGCCTCGATCGCGGACGAGGTGCGGGGCGCGACCGGCGTCATCGAGTCCGTCGAGGTCAAGCCCCAGGTCGAGTCGGCCCCGCTGCTCTACGACCTCACCACGCTCCAGCGCGAGGCCAACCAGCGCTTCGGCTTCTCGGCCACCCGCACCCTCTCGGCGGCGCAGGCGCTGTACGACCAGCACAAGCTGCTCACCTATCCGCGCACCAACTCGCGCTACCTCAGCGGCGACATGGCCGGGCAGCTCACCGAGGTCGCATCCACCATCGGCGCCGCCGGACCCGAGTACGCGGATGCCGCACGCCGCGTGATCAACATGGACAAGCTGCCGCTGAAGCGCGTCATCAACGACGCAAAGGTCGGCGACCACCACGCCATCATCCCCACGGTCGGCGATCACGACCTGGCGGGGCTCGGAAAGGACGACCGGCGCATCTACGACCTGGTCGCGCGGCGCTTTCTCGCCGTGTTCCACCCCGCGGCCCGGTTCGAGCGCACCGCCGTCGAGACGCGGGTGGGCGACCACCTGTTCCGCAGCCGAGGCCGCGTGCTCATCGAAGCCGGCTGGCGGGCGGTCTACGGCGAGGTGGCGGCCGACGCCCAGACGCCCGACGACGACGATCAGACCACGCTGCCACCGCTGAAGCAGGGCGCGGAGGTGACCTGCGTGGAGGTGGAGTCGCAGGCCAAGCAGACCAAGCCGCCCCCCGCCTACTCCGAGAGCAAGCTCCTGCGAGCGATGGAGACCGCTGGGAAGCTGGTGTCCGACGACGAGGCCGCCGAGGCGATGAAGGACGGCGGTCTGGGCACCCCCGCAACGCGGGCCAACACCATCGAGCGGCTCATCGACGCCGGCTACATCGAGCGCAACCGGCGCCAGCTCCGGGCGACCGACAAGGGCGTGGGCCTCATCACCATGCTCGGGGACCACTCCCTGACCTCGCCCGAGCTGACCGGCAGCTGGGAGCAGCGCCTCAACCGGATCGAGCGCGGCGAGGAGAATCACGACGAGTTCCTCCGCGAGATCGAGCGCTTCACCGGCGAGGTCGTCGCCTGGTTCGCGGACAAGGACCGCGCGGACCTGCGGATCAAGCGCCGCCCGCTCGCCCCGTGCCCCATCGAGGGCTGCGGCCACGAGATCGTCGAATACCCGAAGAGCTACGGCTGCAACAGCTACAAGGGCAAGGACGACCCGGGGTGCGGCTACACGCTGTGGAAGCAGCACGGTGGCAAGACGCTCTCGCACGAAGAGGCGATGGAGCACATCGCCGCCGGGCGCTCGAGCAAGGACCTCGACGACGCCCGCGAGGTGCTGGGCGACTGCCCGACCGACGGGTGCGACGGCCAGATCATCGAGCGCGGTCGCTCCTACGGGTGCACCAGCTGGAAGAGCCGCAAGGAGCCCGGCTGCGGCTACGTCATCTGGAAGAAGGTGCGCGGAACCAAGGGCGAGGTCGACCTGGAGACCGCCAAGGCGATGGTGGCCAAGGGCGAGACCAACGCCTCACCCCCGCCCTCGAAGGAGCCGCTGGGCAACTGCCCCACCCCCGACTGCGGTGGTCAGATCATCGAGCGCGGTCGCTCCTACGGGTGCACCAGCTGGAAGAGCCGGAAGAACCCGGGCTGCGGCTACGTGATCTGGAAGCGCCAGAAGGGCCACGAGGTGACCCGCGAGGAGGCCGCGGCGACGCTGGCCGAGGCCCATGCCCAGAAGGCGGGCGCCGCGCCGGACGAGCAGGACTCCACGCCGCCCGTCCCGACCGCCACGGGGTAGTCTCACCGGCATGGATCTCACCGGCAAGGTGAGCCTGATCACGGGCTCGACAACCGGCATCGGGGAGGCGTGCGCCCGAGCGATGGCCGCCGCCGGGTCCTCGATCATGCTGCACGGCCGCGACGAGGCTCGCGGCAAGGCGGTGCTCGACGATCTCCGGGGCCAGGGCGTCGACGCCGACCTGATGCTCGGCGACGTGGCCGACCCCGCTTTCTGCCGGCAACTGGTCGACACGTGCTTCGCACGGTTCGGGCGCATCGACGTACTGGTCAACAACGCCGGCATCCTCCCGGAAGGCAACGCGCCCGAGACCGACGACGAGGCCTGGATGCGCTGCATGCAGGTGAACGTCAACGCGGTGTTCTTCCTCTCGCGGGCCGCCGTGGAGCACATGCGCAGGCAGGGCTCCGGGAACATCATCAACATCTCCTCGGAGTGGGGGCTCAACGGCGAGCAGGGCTTCGTGGCCTACTGCACCAGCAAGGGGGCGCTCATGCAGATGACCCGTTGCATGGCGCTCGACCACGCGCAGGAGAACATCAGGGTCAACGCCGTCTGCCCCGCCGAGATCCACACGCAGATCGTCGACAACTGGCTGGCCTCGGCCGACGGCGATCCGAGCGAGAACCTGGCCAAGCTCGCGTCGGGCATCCCCATGCGCCGCGTGGCGCAGCCCGAGGAGGTCGCGGCCTGCGTGCTGTTCCTGGCCTCCGACGCGTCGAGCTACGTGACGGGCTCGGGGCTCTCGGTCGACGGCGGCAACTCGGCCACCGGAGGCCCCTACCCCGGTTAGAGAACGTCACCCGGCTCCGCCGCGGGGAGGAACGCGACGGAGCCGATGTGGGGACGTTGGCTCGCGAGACAGGGGAAAGACGGCCGCGAGCGCTGGTGGTGCGAGCCGGCCTTGGGGGGGAACCCACGACCCGCTCAGAGGGGTTATCGGCATCCCCCGTTCGAGGCATGAGCCCCTCCCGAGAACGAGGGAGTTCCCCAGCACGGGACCGTGACGGCCGACGGCTAGACTGCTGGTCGTGACGGAGACGACCGCGGCCAACGGACGCCCGCGCATCGTCATCGTGGGCGGTGGCTTCGGCGGATTCTTCTCGGCCCTGCGGCTTGAGCGCAGGCGGGACGAGGGCCCGGCGCCGCACGTGACGCTGATCAGCGACGCGAACGCCTTGCTCTACACCCCGTTTCTCCCGCAGGCCGCCGGGGGCACGCTTGAGCCACGCCACGTCACGACGCCCCTCAGAGGACCGCTGCGCAGCACCGAGATCCTGGTGGGCCGGGCGGTGGCGCACGACGCGGCGCGGCGCACCGTCGAGTTCGCCTCGGCGTCCGACGAACGGCGGACCCTCCACTACGACCACCTCGTCCTCTCTCCGGGATCCTCGTCCAGGATGCTGCCGGTGCCCGGCCTGGCCGAGGCGGCGGTGGGGTTCAAGACGCTGGCCGAGGCCATCCATCTGCGCAACACCGCGCTGCAGATGCTGGAGCTGGCGAACACGACGTCCGACCCCGACGAGCGCGCGGCGCAGTTGACCTTCGTGTTCGTGGGCGGCGGCTACGCGGGCGTGGAGGCCCTCGCAGAGCTCGAGGACCTCCTGCGCGAGGCGCGCCGGCTGTATCCCTCGCTGCGCGACCAGCCGTTCCGCTGGGTCCTCGTGGAGGCCACGGAGTCGCTGCTCCCCGAGGTGGGGACGCGCCTCAGCGCCTACGTGATGCGACAGCTCCACGACCGGGGAATCGAGCTGCGGCTGGGCACCCGGGTGCGGGAGGTCAGCGACGGCGTGGTGACGCTCGACACGGGCGAGCGCCTGCCGGCGCGAACCGTGGTGCTGACCGCCGGCGTGCGCGCCCACCCCACGGTGGCCGCGATGGGCCTGCCGGTCGACGACGCGGGCCGCGTCAGGGTCGACGACACGCTGGCAGTCGACGGGCTGCCGGGTGTGTGGGCGCTCGGAGACGCCGCGGCGGTTCCCGATCCGGCCCGCCCGGGGCTGACCTGCCCGCCCACCAGCCAGCACGTCACCAAGCAGGCGCGGTTGGTGGCCGACAACGTGCTGGCCTCGATCGCCGGCCGGCCCTCGGAGCCCTTTCGGTACCGTACCCGCGGTTTGTTCGTCGACCTCGGCCGCTACAAGGCCGTGGCCAGCGTCGCGGGGCTCCAGTTCTCGGGCCTCCCCGCCTGGTTCATGGCTCGGAGCTACCACCTGTCACAGATCCCCGGCTTCACGCGCAAGGCGCGGGTGGCGACCGACTGGACGGTCGGCA
Source organism: Miltoncostaea sp. (assembly GCA_029288175.1). GTDB lineage: Bacteria > Actinomycetota > Thermoleophilia > Miltoncostaeales > Miltoncostaeaceae > JARFPS01. The sequence goes on from JARFPS010000305.1 coordinate 10,629, forward strand.
TCCTCTTCGACCGCGATCTCAGCGAGCTGGGGTCCCTCGGACATCCGGAACCACTCGATCCCCAAGGGGGGCAACATGGACGCGATTGACGCCATCAGGAAGCGCCGCAGCGTGCGGCGCTTCACCGACAAGCCGGTCTCGGACGCCGACATCGAAGAGCTCTGCCGGCTCGGCCTGCTGGCGCCCACCGACAGCATGAGCCAGGCATGGAGCATCATCGTGGTGCGCGACGCCAAGAAGCGGGCGGCGTTCGCCGATCTGATCGTCCGCGGGGGCGCGCGCTACTTCGAGATGATGCGCCCGCCGGCCGAGGGCGCGTCGCCCGAGGAGCACCGCAAGGCGTGCGAGGAGTACGCCGCCACGGTGATGGAGACCTACCCCAAGGTCCCGGCATGGCTCGTGGGCCTGCGCGTGCCGCGCACGTCCCCCGGCGACGGATCGGCCTACGAGCCGGTCATCCGCGACGCCAACATGATCTCGGTGGGCTTCATGTTCGAGAACATGATGGTGGCGGCGCGCGCCAAGGGCCTGGGCACCGTGGCCACCGTGTTCCACCTGCTGGTGGAGGACGAGTTCCGGGCGTTGATGGAGCTTCCGGACCACGTCGAGGCACCGGTCGTCTCCCCCCTCGGCTACCCCGAGGAGTTCCCGACCTCGCTCCCGCCGGCGCTGAAGAAGATCAAGCGTCACTGGACGACGCTGGTGCACGATGACGCCTGGGGCAACCCGCGGGGATAGCCCATGAACGCGGTCGCGACCGCTTGAATTGAGGGCTGCCATGGTCGAACATGTGTTCGATGGTGGTGGCCACGGTGATACCCCGCTTCCCGCTGCTGGTCGCCGCGCTGCGCGCGCGGCGACCCCTCGATGCCCCCATCGCGCTGGGTCCCGCCCCCGGCGACCCCCAGGTGGTGGGCCTCTGCTCGCCACCCGCCCACGACCAGGGTGTCGTGCCGGGTCTGCGCGTCGGCGAGGCGCTGGCCCGCTGCCCATCGCTGGAGCTCATCGCCCCCGACCCGGCCGCGGTGGCCGAGGCCGCCGAGCGGCTGGTCGTCCGCATCGAGGATCTGGGGGCCAGGGTGGAGCACGTCGCCCCCGGCACCACCTGCTTCTCGGCCGAGGGCCTGGTGCGCCTGCATGGCGGTCTCGTCCGGCTGATGCGGCGCGTGCGCGCGGCGCTGCCGGTGGGAGCGGGCGGCGGAGTGGGCGCGGCGCCCGGGCGCTTCGCCGCCATCAACGTGGCCTCGATGGCCGACCCGGGGGATCTTCCGGTGGTGGGTGCCGAGCGCATCGCCGAGGTGCTGGCGCCGCTGCCGCTCGATCGGCTACCCCTGCCCGCCGATCAGATCACGGCCCTTCACGAGCTGGGCGTGCGCACCCTCGGGCGGATGGCCGCCCTGCCGCGCGCGGCGGTACTCGACCGACTGGGCCACGACGGCGTGGCCGCGTGGCGCCTGGCGCGGGGCGAGGGCGACGACGCCCCCCGGCCGCGACGCCCCCCTCACGCGCTCGTGGCCGAGTTCGACTTCCCCGAGCCCGTGGGCGCGCGATCGGCCATCCACGCGGCCGCCCGGCTGATGTTCGGAGAGCTCACCGCCGCGGCGCGGGGACGGGGCCGCGCGCTGCGGGTCGTCACCCTGCGTGCGCGCCTGTCGGGCGAGGGGTCCTTCGCCCGCACCATCACGCTCCGCGAGCCCACCGCCGACCCCCAGCGGCTGGCGCTGGCCGCACTGCCCTCCTTCGACGAGATCGCGGCGCCGGTCGAGTCGCTGTGGGTGCGCGCCGACGCGCTGGGCCCCCTCGGCGGACGGCAGCTGACAGCGATCACCACCGGCGCCGAGGAGCGCCGGCGACGCGCCGGTGATGCGGCGCGGCAGGTACGCGCCGCCCAGGGGCCGGAGGGCGTCATGCGCCTCATCGAGATCGAGCCCGCCACGCGACGCCCGGAGCGGCGATGGGCACTGGTCCCCTACGACGCCTCGGATCACCTCAACCGGTAGCCGTCAGCACCGACGATGAGGGCGTTCCCACGGCGGTTGTTATCAACGGCCGAGAACGCTCCGTCGTCTCCGTGCGCGAGGACTGGCTGGTACAGGACCTCTGGTGGACCGACAGCCCCGTCGACCGGCGTTACTTCGAGCTGGTGCTCGATGCCGGACGCCATGCCGTGGTCTTCCACGATCGCGGGCCCGACACCTGGCTCCTCCATCCCTGAGCGCCACCGATGAGCGACCGCGTCCGGGCGCTCTGGACCGGCCAGAATCGGCATCCCGGCGATCGCGCGCGGCTCTTTCGCGCCGTCGGCGACGCCGTGGAGGCAGCGCACGTCCTGTGCCCCGGGTCCTTCGTCGACGTCAGCCCCTCGTTCGTCTTGCCCTCCGTGACCTACGTCGACCTCGATGATCGAGCGGCGCGATTCTTCGCCCAGCGCGAATCGGTTGCCGCGATCGTCGCCGAGCACCGCGACTCCCCGGGCGATCCCGAGATCCACTTCCTCCACGGCGACTACGCCGGGCACCTCGACCTTCCGAGGGGCGGCTTCGACCTCCTGGTGTCGCTGTACGCAGGCCTCGTCTCCGAACACTGCACGGAATACCTCAAGCCCGGCGGCACGCTCCTCGCCAACCCGAGCCACGGAGACGTGGCGATGGCCTCCCTCGACGATCGATACGTCCTGTCCGGCGTCGTGGTGCACCGCGGCGGCGCCTCTCGCGTCCGCACCACCGGTCTCGAGCAGTACCTGGTACCGAAGGCGTCGACCCCCCTCACCCGCGACGACGTCCGTGAGCGGGGACGCGGCGTGGCGTACACGAGATCCGCCTTCGCCTACCTGTTCACGCATCGCTGATCTGAAGCGCGCCCCGTCGGGGAGGGCCGAGTGTGCCGCGCGCGTCACCCGCCCTTGGAGCGTCCGGCGTAGCGCTCATACCCCGGGTAGGCACGGCGCAGGAGACCCTCCTCGTGGCGGGCCTTCACCGCGAACACGACGGCCAGTCCACCGACCAAGGCGAGCGACACCACGCCACCCCGAAACGCCGCCACGCCGGCCGCCCCGACGAGCACCCCGACGTACATGGGGTGGCGCGTCAGACGGTAGGGCCCGTGGGTGACCAGCACGCCGCCCGGG
>JARFPS010000029.1 GCA_029288175.1 Miltoncostaea sp.
CGGGGAGGCCGGCTGCTCGGCCGGGGTGGCCTCCGGTCGGGGCTTGCGGCGGAAGAGGGGCCTGCGCCCGGCGTCCGCCTCCTGCTCGCCGGCGGCCGGGTCGGCCGCGTCTCCGGGGCGCGGCTTGCGCCGGATGCCGAGGCTCAGGGTGCGGCGGGGCCGCTCGTTCTCTGGGGAGGACTCGGTCAGGAGAGGGGAGGCACGTCGCTCGTCCCGACCATCGTACCGCTCCCGCCGACGGCACTCGCCACCGAAGGTCGGGGCTATGATCGGCGGCGTGTCGGACGAACCGCTGCGGCCGTCCATTGAGCCCTTCGGGCCAGCGCTCCGTGCCGCGCTGACGGCGCGGGGTATGAGCTACCGAGACCTCGAGAGCCGATCCCTGGTTCCGGTCGGGAACCTGCACGACCACGTCTCGGGCAAGCGGGGCGTGCCGGGGGACGAGCTCCTGTGCCGCATCGCCGAGGGGCTCCGGGTCGAGCCGTCCTACTTCCGCGAGTGGCGCGAGCGCCGGATCATCGAGCCGTTGCGGGAGGCGCCCGATCTGGCGCTCGAGCTGTGGCGCCGCGCCGAGGACGGCCGCCTGCCCGGTTCGCGGTTGGTCGACGGTTGACGGGTTCGCCCGGATGAGCGCTATACTTCCGCCGCGCATCACGAGCGGTGGAGGGAAATGGCCCTGCGAAGCCGCGGCAACCAGTGCGAAAGCACCAGGTGCCAATTCCATCAGGCACGCGGCCTGAGAGATGCGGAAGCCGAGCGGCTCGAGGAATGCCGATCGCCTTTCGCCTCCGGGCGGAGGGCTTTTTTTATGGCGATTCGGAGGGTTCGGTGAAGGACGACAGAACGACGGCGACGGCGCTCCGATGTAAGGAGTGCGGCCGCACGGGCGAGCTGACGGCCGCCTACGTGTGCGACTTCTGCTTCGGTCCACTCGAGGTCGTCTACGACATGGAGCGGATCGCCGCGCGCGTCAGCCGCGAGAGCATCGCTGCGGGGCCGCCCTCCCTCTGGCGCTACCGCGACTTCCTGCCCTGCGCGCCCGACGATCCGACGGCCGGTCTGCCCACCGGCATGACGCCCCTGCTGAGGGCCCCGCGCCTCGGCGAGGCACTCGGCCTGAAGGACGTCTGGATCAAGAACGACGCCGCCAACCCGACCCACAGCTTCAAGGACCGTGTCGTGAGCGTGGCCCTTCAGAAGGCCAAGGAGTTGGGGTTCACCACGGCGGCCTGCGCCTCCACCGGGAACCTCGCCAACTCGGTCGCCGCCCACGCGTCGGCCCACGGGCTCGACAGCTACGTCTTCGTTCCGGCCGATCTGGAAGAGCAGAAGATCGTGGCCACCGCCGTGTACGGCACCACGCTGCTGGCCGTCGGCGGCACCTATGACGACGTCAACCGGCTTTGCATGGAGCTGGCCAGCGACCGCCCATGGGCGTTCGTCAACGTGAACGTGCGGCCCTACTACAGCGAGGGCTCCAAGACGCTCGCCTACGAGGTGGCCGAGCAGTTGGGCTGGACCCTGCCGGATCGCTGCATCGTCCCGATCGCGAGCGGATCGCTCTACACGAAGATCCGGCGTGGCTTCGACGAGCTCGTGGAGACCGGCCTGGTCGACGAGCCCGGCCGGCGGCCGATCATGAACGGGGCCCAGGCCGCGGGGTGTGGGCCGGTGGCCGCGGCGTATGAGGCCGGACTCGACTTCGTGGCGCCCGTCCACCCGACGACGATCGCCAAGAGCCTGGCCATCGGCAACCCTGCGGACGGCGTCTTCGCGCTCGAGGCCGCCCACACGACCGGTGGAGGCATCGACGCCGTCAGCGAGGAGGAGATCGTCGAGGGCATCGAGCTGCTGGCGAAGACCACGGGCATCTTCACGGAGACGGCTGGAGGGGTGACCACCGCCGTCCTCACCAAGCTCGCGCGCCGAGGAGACATCGACCCCGGCGAGCGCGTGGTCGTGTACATCACCGGCGACGGTCTGAAGACCCTCGACGCCGTCGCCTCGCGCGTGGAGCGCCATCCCATCGAGCCGACCGTGTCCAGCTTCGAGGACGCCATCGGCGAGTCCCGACTCATCGCCTGACCACCGAAGGAGAGAACTGTGCCCGTCACCGTCCGCATCCCGGCCCCGCTCCGGCCCGTCGCCGGCGGCGCCTCGTCCGTCGAGTGCGACCCGGGCACCGTCCGTGAGCTGATCGACCAGCTCGACGCCCAGCACGCGGGCTTCCGAGACCGGATCATGGAGGACGACGCCCTGAGGCGTTTCGTGAACGTCTTCGTCCAGGGGCAGGACGTGCGCTTCGCCGAGGGCATCGACACGGTCGTGGACGACGGCCAGGAGGTCACCATCCTCCCGGCCGTCGCCGGCGGCTGATCGAGCGAGCGCGGGCGGCCCATGAGGTCGGCGTTCGTCATCGGCGGCACGGGTCTGGTCGGGCGCGCTCTGATCGACGCGCTTCAGGCCGACGGGGTCGAGGTGATCGCGCTGGCGCGCGCCCCCGCCGCGATCAACGAGTTGCGCGAGGCCGGCGTGGAGACGCTCCCCACCGACCTCGCCGGCGCCTGGACCTGGTCCGACGAGATCGCCCGCGCGGAGGTTGTGTTCCACGCGGGCCTGCCCCGCCTGCGTCCGCCGCTACGTCGCCTCGGCGCGCGTCGGCGCGCCCGCGAGGCGGGGGAGGCGG
>JARFPS010000039.1 GCA_029288175.1 Miltoncostaea sp.
TAAGAGACAGCTTCTGGTCGCCATGGACGGCCGCATCTACAACCACGACGAGCTCGGAGTGCCCGATCACGACCCGACGGCGCTCGCGATGCTGGTGCGCCGGCATGGACCGGCCGAGGCCATGCGGCGGCTGAACGGGGACCTGGCGGCGGCCGTCTACGAGCCGGGCACCCGGACCCTCTGGCTGCTGCGCGACCGCTTCGGCCTGCGACCGCTCTACTGGCGCCGCGGCGCGGACGGCGTGGCCTTCGCATCGCGGCCACGTGCCCTCTTCCCCGCCGGCGGCCCGACCCCCGACCCCCGGTACGTGGCCCGCGTCGCCGGTTCGCACTACAGGACGTTCGACAACGACCCCTTCCGGTCTCCCTACCTGGGTATCGACCAGGTACCGGCGGCCCACGTCGTCACCGTCAGCGGGGACGCCGCCGACGTCGCGGCCTACTGGACGCCCGAGAGCTTCCCGGACCCGCCCTCGCGCGACCCCGGCGAGCTGGCGCGGATCTACCGCGAGCTGCTCGACGACGCCGTGGAGCGGCGGCGCGCGGCGACCGGCCGGCCGGCGTTCACGCTCTCGGGCGGCATGGACAGCTCATCGGTGCTCGCCTCCGCCGCCCGCCGGCACGGCCCCCAGACGGCGTACTCGACGGTCTATGCGGATCCGACCTTCGACGAGCGCCACGACATCTCCCCGATGCTCGTCGAGCGGGCCGATCCGTGGAGCCCGGTGCTCATCGACGACCCTGACGTGTTCGGCACCGTCGCGCGCATGGTCGACGAGCAGGACGAGCCGATCGCCACCGCCACATGGCTCTCGCACCGTGTGCTCGCCGGCGTCGCGGCCGCCGACGGTGTGACCGCGCTGCTCGGCGGCCTGGGGGGCGACGAGCTCAACGCGGGCGAGTACGAGTACTTCCCGTTCCACTTCGCCGATCTCCGGCGGGCGGGCGAGCTCGACGCGCTCGATCACGAGATCGCGCGGTGGGCGGACCACCACGACCACCCCGTGTTCCGAAAGAACCCGGACGTGGCCGTCGGACTGATGGACCGCCTGACCGACGGCAGGGGCGGGTGCCGTCCGGACCTGCGGCGCCTGGCCCGCTACAGCGACGCGCTCACGCCGGATCTCGCCCGCCTGGCGCGGGGCGAGCCCGTCATGGAGCACCCCTTCGAGAACCATCTGGCCAACCGGTGCTGGCAGGACCTGACGCGCGAGACGCTGCCGTGCTGCCTGCGCGCCGAGGATCGCACCATGGCCGCCGTGGGAATGGAGCGCATGCACCCGTTCCTCGACCACCGGCTGGTCGAGCTGATGTTCCGCCTGCCCGGCGATCTGAAGATCCGCGAGGGGGTGACCAAGCGACTGCTGCGCGAGGCGATGCGGGGCGTGCTTCCCGAGGAGACCCGAACGCGGGTCGCCAAGACCGGCTGGAACGCGCCGGCCCACCGCTGGTTCGCCGGCGACGCGCTCGACGACCTGCGCGACCTCGTGGCGAGCCGGTCCTTCCGCGAGCGCGGCCTCTACCGCCCGGACGTGGTCGAGCGGCTGATCGACGAGCACGAGGCGATCGTCGACAGCGGCGCGGCGGCGGAGAACCACATGATGTTCCTGTGGCAGCTGGTGAACGTCGAGCTGTGGCTCCGGGGGCTCGAAGCCGGGCCCGCCGAGCCGGCTACGACGACGAGAGCCCCCGCAGTATCGAGCTGAGCCGCCCACCGTCGATGGGGGCGCCGATGAAGCGCCGGCGCCACTCCGCGACGCGCTCGGAGTCCGCGGCGGCGGCCCGCAGAAGGTCCCACATGTCGCCGTCGTCGGCGTCGAAGGGGTAGCGCAGCAGGTCGCGGTAGCGGTCCAGGTTGTCGGGCCTTCTGCTGGCGTCGTTGTTGTAGACCTCGACCGAGTCCCACAGCACGGCCGTGACCCCCCGGGCGACGGCCAGGTTCCCGAAGGTCGAGCGATCGGCCACGACGGCGTCCGCGGCGTCGATCTGCTCGATCATCCCCGGCGCGTCGGCCATGTCGCCCTGCACGAAGCGAACGCCCGGCGCGCGGGTGAGGCCGTTCTCCTCGATCGCGCCGATGTGCCGCACCTCCAGGTCCACCGGGGCGTCGAGCAGGCGCCGGAACATCTCGCTGTTCCGGCCCGGATAGCGGGGGTTGTCGAGGTAGGGCGGATGGGTCGGGGCGAACAGAACGCGCCGTGGCTCGCGCATCCGGCGCTCGCGCGGTGCGCAGAACGGCCACCCGATGACCTCGACGGGGAACGGGTAGCCGGAGCGTCGCGCGATCTCCACGTGGCCTTCCGCGAGGACCAGCGCCCCGGAGAGCAGTGGCGAGGGCGGGTAGAGCCCGTCCCAGCTCGCCATGTTCGCCGGGTCCGCGCCGTGCGGATAGAGGAAGGCGCGGCCGCCCGCCGCCACGCAGGCCTCGACCATCGGCAGTCGACCGTGGAAAGGCACGTCGTGGTCGATCAGGACGACGTCCGCCGCCGCCGGGTCGTGGCTGATCGCCTGGCCCTCGGCCAGCAGCGCGTCGACGACCCCTTTCGACTTGCCCTGATGGTCCGCGACGACCACTGACAGCGCCGGGGGGCTCAGCAGTCCCGACGGGCCGCGCAGCACCCGGCATCGCGCGGCGCCGCCGTCCCGAAGGACCCAGCGCGCGCCGACGGATCGGGGCTCGGGCGCGGCCACGATCACCGCCCCCGCCACCTCGGCGACGGCGCCGACCTCGGCGTCGAGCGCCCGGC
>JARFPS010000088.1 GCA_029288175.1 Miltoncostaea sp.
CTCCAGGTCTCCGTCGCGGTAGGCCCAGGCCGTGATCTCGACCTCCTCGCTCCGGTACGCGACCGTCGGGTAGCTCGCGAGCTCGGAGGGGTGCGCGAGGGGTCCGCAGCGCTCGCGCAGCTCCGGGGCCGCCGCCAGGCAGACGTCGTTGTCCATGAGCTTGCGCGCGATCAGGCTGCCTTCGCTCGGCAGGCCGACGTGGAGCGCTGCATCGAGCCCGCGGCGCGAGAACGCGAGCGGACCGTCCTGCAGCACGAGCGTGACGCGCACGTCCGGGTAGTCGACGAGGAACTTCGCGAGCGCGGGCTGCAAGAGGTGCCGGGCGACGTGCACCAGGCTCCCGATGCGCAGCTCGCCCGAGACGCGCCCGCGCATCTCGTCGAGGCGCCGCGTCATCTCGTCGAACGTCACGCCGATGCGGTGGCCGTGTCCGTGCACCACGCGACCGGCCGTGGTCAGGTTCATGGTGCGCGAGGTGCGCTCGAGCAGTTGCACCGCGAGCTCGCGCTCGAGCGTCTTCACGTGCTTGCTGACCGTCGAGTGGCTCAGGCCCCACTTGCGGGCTGCCGCGGTGAAGCCGCCGAGGTCGACTACGTCGCGGAACAGGACCAGCTTCCCCAGATCGTCCATGGTCGGTGGGGCCCGGAGCGCGTCGCTGTGCTCCCGAGGGCGCGGCTCATCTGTTGCTCAGGCGCACAGATGGTGTGCCACATCTTGCGTTGTAGGAACGGCCAGGTCCACCGATGATCCTCTCGTCCACGGAGCCCAGCCCAGGAGAGGAACCATGAACGCCCGAGCCGCTGCCCCCGTCCGCCACGACGTCACCTTCGCCGCCGACCCCGACCGACCGGAGGCCGGCTCCCTCGCGGGGCACCTGTACCTGCCCGCGGACCACGACGGCACGCCCCTTCCCGCCGTCGTCGTGACGGGTGCCTGGACAACCATTAAGGAGCAGATGCCCGGGCGCTACGCCGGGGAGCTCGCGGCGCGCGGCTACGCGGCCCTCGCCTTCGACTTCCGCGGGTGGGGGGCCTCCGAGGGCGAGCCGCGCTTCCTCGAGGACCCCGAGCGCAAGACCCGGGACATCGTCGCGGCCGCCGCGTTCCTGGCCACGCGGCGCGAGGTCGCACCCGGTCGGGTCGCGGGTCTCGGCATCTGTGCGTCGGCCGGCTACATGTGCGCCGCGGCGGCGCACAGCAAGGACATCCGTGCGGTCGGACTGGTCGCACCCTGGCTGCACGACGCGGGGATTGTCCGTGAGGTGTACGGCGGGGCAGACGGCGTGGCCCAGCTGATCGCGAAGGGCCGGGCGGCGGCCGCCGCGGACTCCCCGGTCGTCATCGAGGCCGCGAGCACGACGAACTCCGAGGCGCTGATGTTCGAGGCGCCCTACTACACCGAGCCCGAGCGCGGCCAGATCCCCGAGTACGACAACGCATTCAACGTCGCGTCGTGGGAGCCGTGGCCGACGTTCGACGCGGTCCGCATCGCGGACGAGCTCACCAAGCCGTTGCTCGCGGTCCACTCCCAGGCCGCCGCGATCCCCGCCGGGCTCGAGACCTTCGCGAGCCGGATGGGGGAGCACGCGCGGGTCGTCTGGCTCGACGAAGTCACGCAGTTCGACTTCTACGATCGTGACGACGCGGTCGAGCGGGCCGCGGACGAGGTCGCCCGGC
>JARFPS010000129.1 GCA_029288175.1 Miltoncostaea sp.
ATTAGCTCAGCTGGTTAGAGCGCATCTCTGATAAGGATGAGGTCCCTGGTTCGAGTCCAGGATCGCCCATTCATCGCAGGTATGAACCCCGACGCAGGAGGCCTTTTCGTGAGCTCTGGAGCCACAGCGGCCGCGGAGGACACCCAGCGCACGAGCCTGCTTCTCGTCGACGATCACACCATCGTCCGCGAGGGTCTGAGGCGGGTGCTGACGCAGCTTGAGGACATCGTGGTCGTGGGCGAGGCCGCGTCGGGCGAGGAGGCCGTCGAGATGGTCTCGCGCCGCCGGCCGGAGCTCATCCTGATGGACGTCCGCATGCCGGGTATCGGTGGCGTGGGCGCCGCGCAGCGCATCGCGGCCGATCACCCCGACGTCCACATCATCATGTTCACGGCCCACGCCGAGCAGGACCTCCTGTGGGAGGCCCTCGACGCCGGAGCCCAGGGGTTCGTGCTGAAGGACTCCGAGAGCTCCGCCCTGGCCGCCGCGATCCGGCAGGTGCTGGCCGGCGACCCGTACGTGGACCCTCGCCTGGCGCCCGACTTCCTGAGGCAACTCAGCAAGCCGCGCAACAACAACGTGCTCAGCCAGCGGGAGCGGGAGATCCTTCAGATGCTGGCCGACGGCTCCTCCAACAAGGAGGTCGCCGAGTCGCTCGTGGTCAGCGTCGAAACGGTGAAGACCCACGTGAAGCACATCCTGGCCAAGCTCGAGGCGGAGCACCGCACGCAGGCCGTGGCGATCGGCATTCGTCAGTCGCTCATCGACTGACGCCGCCCGCGGAGGGGCCGTGCTGATCTCAACTCCGGAGACGTCGGCGCCGAACATCCTCGGGCATGCCTGAGGCCGCAGACACCGGCTCGGCGGCGGACGCCGCGACGCGGGCGGCCCTGCTCGCCGCGATCGACGCGGTGGGCGAGGCGTCCGACGAGGGCCTGTCGGGCGACGACGGCCTCGACGCGGGCGTGGAGCGATTCGTCGAGTCGCTCGATCTCACGCTGTGCGCCGTCTACGTCAAGCGCCCGACGTCCGGCGTCATGGAGCTCCGGGCCTGGCGCGGCGACCACGCGCCCCAGGCGAAGCGGCTGGAGTTGGCCGCGCACCCCGAGCTCTACGAGGGCCTGCTCCCGGGCGACGCCCGGGCGCTCGACGCCCTGTCGGCGCGGGAGACGCTCGGAACCGACCTGGCGGCGATCGCCCCGATGCGGGCGGGCGCCGAGACCCTGGGCGCCGTCCTGATGGCACCGCGCTCCGAGGCCGGTATCGAGGTCGGGATGATCGAAGGGCTTGCGGGGCTCGCGCGGGTGCTCGGACTGGCGCTGAGCAACGCCCAGCTGTTCCGCGGGCTCCAGGACCGGGCCAAGGAGATGGACCGGCAGGTGCGCCAGCTGTTCGCCCTCACCGAGGTCGCGCGCGCCGTGGCGAGGTGGCTCGACCCCACCGAGGTACAGGACACCGTCGTCTCCGAGGCGCGCCGCCTGGTGCGCGCCGAGGGGGCCGCGCTCGCCCTGGGCGGCGAGGACGACCTGACGGTGGTGGCCCGCGACAGCGCGGACGAGGCAACCGAGACGCCCCTCGCCGTCGCCGAGGCCATGCTGGCCGAGCGCGAAAGCCTGACGACCGAGGCGGGCGTGGCCTCGCTGGCCGTGGAGGCGGGAGAGGGACGCCCGGGTGCGCTGCTGGTGTGGCGGTCGAGCGAGCGGCCGTTCGAGGAGCACGACTCGGAGCTGCTGCGCGGGCTCGCCGACCAGGCCACGGTCGCGTTGACCAATGCCCGGCTGCTGACCGATCTCGAGCACGAGCAGCGGGCGCACCGGCACCTGGCCGGGCGGATCGTCGAGGCCCAGGAGCTGGAGCGGCGACGCATCGCGGAGGACATCCATGACGGCCCCGTACAGGAGCTGGTGGGGCTCGGGCTGCTGCTGGACGCCCTGTCGGCCGAGGGGGACGACGCCGAGTCGATCCGCAGGGCGGCGACGGCGGCACGCGAGAACGTGCGGTCGTTGCGCGAGGTGATCTTCGATCTGCATCCGATGTCGTTGGAGGAGCTGCGCTTCACCGCGGCCACCAGAACGGTCTGCGATCGCCACTCCTGGCGGGGCATCGAGTACGAGCTCGACCTGGCGGCCGCCGACACCCTCGACGACACCCAGCGGACCGTCGCGTTCCGGGTCGTCCAGGAGGCCATCGCCAACGCGGCCAAGCACGCCAACGCGCAGCATCTGTCCGTGACCGCGAGGGAGCGAGGCGGCGACGTGGTCGTCGAGATCCGCGACGACGGAGCCGGCTTCGACGGCGACATCCTGACCGGGAGCCGCATCGGCGACGGCCATCTCGGCCTTGTCGCGATGCGCGAGCGCGCGCGGCTGGCCGGCGGATCCCTGGACATCGAGACCGCCCCGGGCCAGGGGACGACGGTCAGGCTCACGGTGCCCGCGCCGGCGCGGCCCACCTAGCCGGGCCGGTCAGCCTCCGAGCCGCTCCATCGCCGCGGCGAGCGCGGCCTCGTCGTCGAAACGCAACTCCACGACCACGCGGCCGTTCGCGCGGGCCTTCACGGTGACGGCGGCGTCGAAGGCGTGTCCGAACCGCTCCAGAGCATCGTCCTGAACGGCCGAGGGCGGAGGCGGGGGACCGGGTGCGGCGGAGTCGGCCCCCTTGGCGGCGCGCTCCGTCTGACGGACGTTCAGGCCTTCGGCCACGACGCGCTCCGCCAATCGCCGGCGGGTGCGGGCTCCGTCGGCCATCAGGATCGCCCTCCCGTGGCCTTCCGTCAAGGCGCCTGACGCTACGAGCTCCTGCACGTCGTCGGGCAGTTCCAGCAGTCGGATCAGGTTGGAGACACCGGGGCGGCTGCGGCCCAGACTCTCGGCGAGATCCGCATGGGTGCGCCCGAAATCCTCCACGAGGGCCGCACAGGCGAGGGCGACCTCCATCGGGTTGAGGTCCTCGCGGGCAAGGTTCTCGACGAGGCCGAGCTCGAGGCGCACCGCCTCGTCGGCGTCGCGGACGGCCGCGGGGATGGTGTCGAGCCCGGCCTGCGAGGCGGCGCGCCAGCGCCGCTCGCCGGCGATGATCTGATACCGATCGCCTCCAAGGGGGCGGACCGCGATCGGCTGCACGACTCCGCTGGCGCGGATGGAGGATGTCAACGCCGCGAGGGCGGCGTCGTCGATGGCGCGCCGCGGCTGGTCGGGATTCGGCTCGATCGCATCCAGCGGCAGCTCAAGCAGGTCACCCCGCGAGGGCGCCGCCGCGTCCGGCCCCCCGAGGAGCGCGTCGAGGCCGCGGCCGAGGCCGCGCTTCGCCCCGCCCTCAGGCACGCGCGGCCACCTCTTTCGCGGCCTCGAAGTACGCGTCTGCGCCCGCGCAGTGCGGGTCGTACCGGATGACCGGCTCTCCGTAGCTGGGCGCCTCGGCGACACGCACGTTTCTGGGGACGACGGTGCGGAAGGCGAGCTCCGGGAAGTGGCGTCGGACCTCGGCGATCACGTCCGCCGAGACCCTGGTGCGGGCGTCGTGCATGGTCAGCAGCATGCCGGTGATGCGCAGGTCGGGGTTGAGCCGGGCCCGCACCGCCTCGACGGTCTCCATCAGGCGCGTGAGGCCCTCGAGCGCGTAGTACTCGCACTGCACCGGCACGACGAGGCGGTCGGCGGCCGCGAGGGCGTTGATGGTCAGCAGGTCCAACGACGGCGGGCAGTCGATGAAGACGTAGTCGTACTCGCCGGCGGAGGCGGACAGGGCCTCTCGAAGCACCCCTTCCCGACCCTGGCGGTTCGGCAGCTCCACGGCCGCGCCCGCCAGCCCTCCACCGCCCGGGGCGAGCGACAGGTTCGGTACCCGCGTCGGGAGCAGCACGTCGCGGAAGGGCACGCCATCCAGGATGACCTCGGCCATGGTGGGGTGGTCATCCGGGACGCCGCCGAGGCCGCTGGTGGCGTTGCCCTGTGGATCCAGGTCCACCAACACGACCGAGGACCCCGCCTCCGCCAGGCAGGCGGCGAGGTTGACCGCGGTCGTCGTCTTGCCGACGCCGCCCTTCTGGTTGGCCACCGCGTAGATCACGCGAGCGGCCGGCTCGTGGCGCGCCCCGGCCGACGGGGATAGGCGGCATCGGTCCGCGAGGACTTCCGATAGGTCAGAAGGTGCCTGTTTGCGGCGGGAAAGGGTTCCACATCGGTCGCCCGGGCGGGCTCGAAGCCCAGCGCGGCGGCGGCGGTGTCTCCGGCCGCGACCTCCGCGGCGTCGTGGCGCCCGCGCCAGAGCACCGCGAGGCCGGACGGTCGCACCAGTGGCGCCGCGAGCTCGATCGCGGAGGCGGGTGGCGCCACGGCGCGGAGACCCACGACCGACCATCGTTCCCGCTCGCTCTGCGCGAGATGCTCGGACCGCTCCGCCACGACGCGAACGTTAGGGAAACGGGCGGACGCGCGCTCGAGCCAGGCGGCCTTCTTGCGCGACGCCTCGACAAGGGTGACCGCCAGGCCCGGACGGGCGACGGCGAGGGCCAGGCCGGGGAAGCCACCGCCGCTGCCCAGGTCCAGGAAGTCCGGGGCGGAGGCCACCTCCGGGAGCACCAGGGCGCTGAGGCTGTCGGCCAGGTGGCGATCGACGGCGTCGGACAGCGTGGTGATCGCCGTCAGGTTGTGGGGTTCGGCCAGAAGCCGCTCGAGAAGGCGCACCAGTTCGGTGGCCGGGGCGTCGTCGAGCGGTACGCCCATCGCCGCGCATCGCGCGACGAGCCGTTCGGCCTCGGCGACTGTTTCACGTGAAACGGGGGCGCGCTCGGCACCCAATCAGTCGGCGGGCTCCACGATGATGCGCCGCTGCGGCTCCTCACCCTCGCTGCGCGTCGCGATATCCGTGCGGTCCTTGAGCGCCATGTGCACCACCCGGCGGTCGTGCGGGGTCATCGCGTCCAGCTCGATCTCCTCGCCGTACTCCAGCGCCTCGGCCGCCGCGCGCTCGGCCAAGCGCTCGAGCGCGGCCTCCCGACGCGCCCGGTAGCCGTCCGCGTCCACGGCGACCCGCCGCCGCGGACCGCCGTCGCTCCGGGCCATCGACTGGTTGGCGATGTGCTGGATGGCGTCGACGATCTCGCCACCGTCGGCCACCAGCTCTCCGGCCTCGCCACCCTCGATGACCACTTCGAAGTTCCCGTCGTCGTCCTCGGTCACGGAGGTCGTCGCCTCGATGTCGAAGCCCTCCAGGACGGCCGCGGCCAGGGCCTCCAGCCGCTCTGCTTGCGTGGTGTCGTCGGTCATGTGAGTCAGCGCTTCTTTCGTGGGGTTCGCCGTCGTCCGTGCTTTGACTTGCCGGTCGCCTTGCCTCCGCGCGTGCCACCCTTCTTCGCCGGGCGGGTCCTCTTCGCCACGCGGGGCGCCTGGCCACCGCCACCCTTCGTCTCCGAGCCGCCCTCGGGCGCTCCGCCGTTGGACGCGGCGGGCTCCTCGGCCTCGGACCTGTCTCTTATACA
>JARFPS010000153.1 GCA_029288175.1 Miltoncostaea sp.
ACAGCGCCTACCGTCAGATGTCGCTGCTGCTGCGCCGTCCGCCGGGCCGCGAGGCGTTTCCGGGCGATGTCTTCTACCTGCACTCGCGGCTGCTGGAGCGCGCCTGCAAGCTCAGCGACGAGGAGGGCGGCGGTTCGCTCACCGCGCTTCCCGTGATCGAGACGCAGGCGGGTGACGTGTCGGCCTACATCCCGACCAACGTCATCTCGATCACCGACGGCCAGATCTACCTCGAGAGCAAGCTCTTCTACTCGGGCGTCCGTCCGGCGCTCAACGTCGGTATCTCGGTCAGCCGCGTGGGCGGCTCCGCCCAGATCAAGGCCATGCGCAGCGTGGCCGGCAAGCTCAAGGGCGAGCTGGCCCAGTACCGCGACCTCGAGGCCTTCGCCCAGTTCGGCTCCGAGCTCGACGCGGTCACCCAGCGCACCCTGGCCCGCGGCGAGCGGCTCGTGCAGACGCTCAACCAGCCGGCGTTCGCGCCCTGGCCGGTCGAGGAGCAGGTGGCGATCATCTATGCCGCCGGCCAGGGATACCTCGACCGCGTGGACACCGAGGAGGTCGTCCGGGTCAACGAGGAGATCCGCGGCGCACTCCGCGACGAGGGCACGATCCTCGCCGAGATCAAGGATTCCAAGGTCGTGTCCGACGAGACGGCGGCCAAGCTCGACGCCCTGCTGGAGCGCCTGATGGACACCATCGCCCCGCCGGAGCCCGAGGAGGCCGAGGAGGCCGCGCACGCCGACGCCGAGGCCGAGGCCGACGCCGAGGCCGAGAGCGAGGAGGCGACGGCCAGCGCCTAGCGCTCACCGACCATGCCTTCTCAACGCGACATCAAGGCGCGGATCGACTCGGTCCGCAACACCCGCAAGATCACCCGCGCCATGGAGCTCGTGGCCTCGGCGAAGCTGCGCCGTGCCCAGCACCGCATCGAGGCCCTGCGGCCATACGCCTCGAACATGCGCCGCCTGATGTCGCAGGCGGCCAAGTCGAGCGGCAGCCTGTCCGGGTTCCCGTTGCTGGCCGAGCGCGAAACGATCGAGAAGGCGGTCATCGTGACCATCACGGGCGACCGTGGGCTGGCCGGCGCCTTCAACGTCAACATCCTGCGCACCGGCTTCGGTCAGGAGGCCGCGATGAGGGCCGACGGCGTGGGCGACGTGAGCTATGTGGCCGTCGGAAAGAAGGGCGCCGGGACACTGGCCTTCCGTGGGATGCCGATCGACCGGACGTTCCAGGGGTTCTCCACCGAGCCCACGTTCGCCGACGCCGAGCAGGTGACCGAGCACGCCGTGCGGGGATTCACCGAGGGCGGGGTCGACCGCGTGCTCATCGTCTACAACGCCTTCAAGTCGATCCTGGAGCAGGAGGTCACGGTGGAGCAGTTGCTCCCCGTGGAGCGGAGCGCCATCGAGGACGACGACGACGATGACGTCGAGCACTTCCACGAGCGCTCGCTGGCCTTCTTCGAGCCCGAGCCCGAGGAGTTCCTCGAGCGCCTGCTTCCGACCTACCTCGACACGACCATCTACCGCGCGCTGCTGGAAAGCGCGGCGGCCGAGTACGCGGCCCGGCGCAACGCCATGCGCAACGCCACCGACAACGCCGGATCGCTCATCGACGACCTCACGCTCGCGATGAACCGGGCACGCCAGGCGTCGATCACCCAGGAGATCCTCGAGGTCGTGGCCGGCGCCGACGCGCTGTCATGACCCGCTCGTCCACGATTCTGACCACCCGTACCGCCCCACGCAGGCCCAAGGAGACATCGCCAGATGGCTGACAACAACAAGGGCACGATCATCGAGATCAGGGGTGTCGTCATCGACGCCCACTTCCCGGATGAGCTGCCCAGCATCTACTCGGCCATCGAGATCCCGCGGCCGGGCGGCGGCGACCCGATCATCGCCGAGATCCAACAGCTGCTCGGCGACGGCCGCGTCCGCGCGGTCGCGTTCGACACCACCGACGGCTTGGCGCGCGGCACCGAGGTGACCGACACCGGTCAGCCGATCACCGTTCCGGTGGGCGAGGTGACCCTCGGCCGGATCTTCAACGTGCTGGGCGACGCCATCGACGAGGGTGGTGAGGTCGTGACCACCGAGCGCTGGCCCATCCACCGCAACGCGCCGGCCTTCGACCAGCTCGACCCCAGCGAGGAGATCTTCGAGACCGGCATCAAGGTCGTCGACCTGCTCGCGCCCTACGTCAAGGGCGGCAAGGTCGGTCTGTTCGGCGGCGCCGGCGTCGGCAAGACGGTGCTCATCCAGGAGCTCATCCACAACATCGCCCAGGAGCACGGCGGCCTGTCGGTGTTCGCCGGCGTGGGCGAGCGCACCCGCGAGGGCAACGACCTCTGGCTCGAGATGAAGGAGAGCGGGGTCATCGACAAGACCGCGCTCGTCTACGGCCAGATGAACGAGCCCCCCGGCGCGCGTCTGCGCGTCGGCCTGAGCGGACTGACGATGGCCGAGTACTTCCGCGACCAGGGCGGACAGGACGTGCTCCTGTTCATCGACAACATCTTCCGGTTCGTCCAGGCCGGCTCCGAGGTGTCGGCGCTTCTCGGCCGCATGCCTTCGGCCGTGGGATACCAGCCGACGCTGCAGACCGAGATGGGCGACCTCCAGGAGCGCATCACCTCGACCCGCAACGGCTCGGTCACGTCGGTGCAGGCCATCTACGTCCCGGCCGACGACCTGACCGACCCGGCCCCGGCCGCGAGCTTCGCGCACCTCGACTCCCAGACGGTGCTCAGCCGCGCCATCGCCGAGAAGGGCCTCTATCCGGCGGTCGACCCGCTCGACTCCAACAGCCGCGCGCTCTCGAAGGAGGGCGTCGGTCCGGAGCACTACGAGGTCGCCACCCAGGTCCAGGAGATCCTCCAGACCTACAAGGACCTGCAGGACATCATCGCCATCCTCGGCGTCGACGAGCTCACCGACGAGCAGAAGCTCGCCGTGGCGCGCGCCCGGCGCATCGAGCGCTTCCTCTCGCAGCCGTTCCACGTGGCCGAGGCCTTCACCGGTACGCCCGGCAAGTACGTGCCCCTGTCGGAGACCGTCCGCGGCTTCAAGGAGATCGTGGAGGGCAAGCACGACGACCTGCCGGAGCAGGCCTTCTACCTGGTGGGCACCATCGACGAGGCCGTCGAGCGCGCCGCGGAGCTGTCCGCCGCGTGAGCACCGGGGTCTCCACCGACCAGAAGCGCCTGGGCGTGCGCGTTCTCACGCCCGAAGGGCCGCTCTTCGACGACGTGGCGACCATGGTCGTGGCGCCGAGTGTCGACGGCGAGGTCGGCATCTTGCCTCGCCACGCGCCGCTCATCGCGCTGCTGAAGCACGGCGAGACGCGCATCACCACGCTCGACGACGAGAAGCTCGTCTACGCCACCACGGGGGGCTACCTCTCGGTCTATGAGGACCAGGTCCTCGTGCTGGTGGAGCAGGCCGAGCTGGCCGACGACATCGACGACGCGCGGGCACGCGCGGCCCTGGAGCGGGCCGAGGCGGCGCTGGCCGAGGCCGAGGCCTCCGGCGACGACGTGGCCAGGGTGGCCGCCGAGAGCGCACGGCGTCGCGCCGAGAACCGCCTCAAGGTCGCCGACAAGGCGTAGATCCACCACGGACCCGGGGTCGGGTCGGTGAGCGGCGCGGCCGTGGGTCGCGTCGTTCCGGCGGCGCTGCGGGTTCCGCTGTTCCGCCACGTATGGCTGGCCACCATCGGCTCCAACGCCGGTACGTGGTTCCAGAACGTCGCGGCCGGGTGGCTGGTGCTGGTCATCACCGACAGCCCGGCGGCGGTGGGCGCGCTCGCGCTGCTGGCGCGGGGTCCGGCGGTGGTGCTGGCGACCTACGCCGGCCATCTCGCCGATCGGTTCGACCGACGCGACGTGGCCATCGGCTCGATGCTCCTGCAGGCCGCCGGAGCCGGGGGCCTCGCCGTGGTGGCGGCCGTCACCGAGCCCTCGGTTGCGGTGATCTACATCTCGACGCTCGTCGTGGGAGCCGGCTTTGCGCTGGGCATTCCGGCCCTGCTCGCCCTCATCCCGACCCTGGTCCCGAAGGAGCTGTTCTCGCAGTCCGTCTCGCTCAACGCGGTGGGCATCAACGTGGCGCGGCTGGCGGGCCCGGCGCTCGGGGGCGTGGGGCTGGTCCTGTTCGGGGCGGCCGTGTGCTTCGCCATCAACGCCGCGACGTTCCTCCTGCTGGTCTGGGCGCTCTGGCGGGCCGGGCCGCGCCCGGCCCCCGCGGCCCACGAGCGCCCGTCCTCGCGCGAGGCCTATCGGTTCGCCTTCGGCGACCCCGCGATCCGGCGACTGCTGCTGGGCATGGCCATCTTCACCGGGCTCGCATCGAGCATCCAGGAGCTGGCCCCGGCGGTGGCCGATCGACTGGATGCCGGGGCGGAGGGCCTGGGCTTTCTGCTGGGTGCGATGGGCGGCGGCGCGCTCCTCGGGGCGTTCCTCCTCGAGCGCGTGGTCTCACGCGGGTTGCCGCGGTCCCGCGCGCTGCCGTTGGCCACCCTCCTGTTCTCCGTCGGCTTCGGGCTGCTGGCCGTGGCCCCGGGGCTGGGCGTCGCGCTCGCCGCCATGGCCGCGGCCGGCGTCTTCTGGATCTGGCTGTTCGCCGGGACGAACACGGCCCTCCAGCTGCGCTCGCCGAAGGAGCTCGTCGGGCGGATGCTCGGTCTCTACCAGCTTGCCGTGGTGGCGCCGATCGCCATCGGTCCGGTCGCGCTGGGGCTTCCTGTCTCTTATACACATCTCCGAGCCC
>JARFPS010000297.1 GCA_029288175.1 Miltoncostaea sp.
CGCCCCGGCAGCGCGCGCATGCTGGCCCCCCACCTTGAAGGCCCGTTCCTGGCCCCGACCCGAGTGGGGGCGCATCGGGCGGAGCATCTGCGGGAACCCTCCACTGATGCGGTGGACCGGCTGATCGAGCTCCTGGCACCCGCGCTGGTGACGCTGGCGCCCGAGTTGCCCGGGGCGATCTCGGCCACGCGCCGCATCCGGAGATCAGGGGCCCTGGTGGCCGCGGGTCACACGGAGGCCGACGCGGGCACGGCCCGCACGGCCATCGCAGCCGGCGCCGGGCTGCTGACCCACGCCCCCAACGCGATGCGCGGCATCGAGACGCGCCGGGCCACGGCTCTGGTCGGCTACCTGCGCCATCCCCGCGCGCGGATCTCGGTGATCGCCGACGGCGTGCACGTCGATCCCGAGGTGCTCGGCCTGCTCGCGGATGCCGCGGGTACCCGGCTGATCGCGGTGAGCGACGCGACCGCCCCCGCCGGCGCGCCCGCGGGGACCTTTCGCCTGGAGGGACGGAGGGTGCGATCGGACGGGCGACGGGCCGAGCTGGCGGACGGGACGCTGGCCGGGAGCGCGCGCGGCCTGGGCGGAGCGCCGGCCACGCTCCTGCGCGCCGGGGTGAGCGCCTCGCGGGCCGTCGCGGCGGCCACCGTCGCACCCCGACGGCTGCTCGGGCTCCCCTGGCGCCTGCTGCCCGGCGACCCGGCCGACATCACCATCCTCGACACCGCCCTGCGACCACAGGCCACGGTGGTCGGCGGCGTGCTGGCCTACGCGGCCCCCGAGCTCCCGGACGAGCTGCGCGCCGCGCTGTCGTAGACCTCCGGACGCCGGTGCGCCAGCGCCGGGAGCGTGGCCCGCACCCGCTGGAGGCGGTCCAGGTCGAGGTCGGCCGTGACGAAGCACTCGGTGTCGGGCGCCTGGGCCAGGACCAGCCCCCAGGGGTCGACGATCATGCTCCGGCCATGCGAGCGGGTGCCGTCCGGGTGCACGCCCACCTGATCGGCCGCCACGACGAACGCCTGGTTCTCGATGGCCCTGGCGCGCAGGAGCGGCTCCCAGTGGTCGCGACCGGTCATGGCCGTGAACGCGGCGGGGACCGTGATGATCTCCACGGCCCGATCGGCATAGGCGCGATACAGCTCGGGGAAGCGCAGGTCGTAGCAGACCGACATCCCGATGCCGAGGCCCAGCGCCTCGCCCACCACGGGCAGCTCCCCGGGCAGCGCGCCGTCGCTCTCGCGATAGACCGTCCCGCCGACCTCGACGTCAAACAGATGGATCTTCCGGTAGACGGCCCCGACCTCGCCGTCGGGCTGGATCAGCACGCTGGTGTTGTAGGTCCGGCGGTCGCCGTCGACGCGCTCGACCGCGCTTCCGGCCACCAGCGCGACGCCGTGGCGCCGAGCCCACCCGCGAGCCGCCGTCAGCGACGGACCGTCGAGCCCCTCGGCCCCCTCGGCCATGCGCGTCGCCTCGTGCATGTAGTGCCACTTCTCGGGCAGCACGATCAGGCGGGCGCCGGCCTCGGCCGCCCGGGCGACCAGCTCGCCGGCCACCCGGGCGTTGCGCACGGGATCGTCCGAGCTGGTCAGCTGCACGACCGCGACGCGGATCGCGGTCATGTGACGGGGCCCCGGATGGTCACCCCGCTACAATCGGCAGCGAGACCGGCTGTCGAGAGGATGCTCATGAGCGATCAGATTGTCGCGCAGATCGAGGACGTGCTCGAGCAGATCCGCCCGGCGCTCCATTCCGACGGTGGCGACGTGGAGCTGGTGAGCTACGACGACGAGGGCTTCGTGCACCTGTCGATGCTCGGAGCGTGCGGAGGCTGCCCCCTGTCCACCGCCACCCTGGTGCTCGGCATCGAGGCGGAGCTCCGCCGCCAGGTGCCCGAGGTCGAAGGCGTCATCACGGTCTAGCGCCGCACTCGGCGGACCCCGGGCGTCCGCTAGGGTTCCGAGGCTGATCGGCGGGGTGTGGCGCAGCCTGGTAGCGCGCTCCGTTCGGGTCGGAGAGGTCCCCGGTTCAAATCCGGGCACCCCGATCGGTTGTTCGGCGCGCGGTACCCGAGCCGCGCGTTTCCGTCGTCTCAGGGCGATACGGTTCCGCACCGTTGACCCGGTTCGGACACCTCCCCACACGATGCGGGTTTTCCACCCTTGC
Organism: Miltoncostaea sp.; assembly: GCA_029288175.1. Taxonomy (GTDB): domain Bacteria; phylum Actinomycetota; class Thermoleophilia; order Miltoncostaeales; family Miltoncostaeaceae; genus JARFPS01. Next base: position 2,170 of record JARFPS010000297.1, read on the forward strand.
ATCGCAGTTCGTAACAACGATAACTTTCCCGGCATGGATCAGCACGCCGAGGGACGTTGACTCTCAGCGTCCCGCTTCCGGGGTTCGTCTCGACCCGCCCCCGCCTCCCGGCGGAGCGGCACCCGGCACCGCGACAGCGAGCGGGTCGATCACATACCGAGGAGGTCGACATGGCCGTTCACCTGACTCCCGAGGAGTTGTCGGAGGCGCTTGGGATCGCGCCCCGGCACGTGGTCTCGCTCTGCGTGGAGCACTCCGTGCCCATCTACAACGGGCGCATCGACAAGACCCTGTTCGTGCACTCGGTCAACGCGGGGGGCGGCAGCCTTCCGAACGAGGCCACCGAGAGCCTGATGGCGACCACGGGCTGAGCGGCCGCCGCCTCGGGGCGGCTGCGCTCGCCGCGACCCTCGGGGTCGCCGCC
>JARFPS010000003.1 GCA_029288175.1 Miltoncostaea sp.
GACGACACGCCTCCCGTGAAGATTCCGACGAGGAGGGCGAAGGCGAAGTCCTTCAGGGTGTCGCCACCGAAGAAGAACAGCGCGAGGATCGGCAGGGTTGTTGTGGCGGTCGTGATGATCGACCGGTTGAGGACCTCGTGGATGGAGCGGTTCACGATGTCGCGGTACGGCGCGTTGCGCATCAGCGGCACGTTGTCGCGGATGCGGTCGAAGACGATCACCACGTCGTACAACGAGTATCCGAGCACGGTTAAGAGAGCCGCCACGGTGGCGCTGGTGAACTCCCGCCCCGTGAACGAGTAGATCCCGACCGACAGCAGGACGTCCTGCACCACCGAGAGCAGAGCGGGCAGGGCAAGCTTGTACTCGAAGCGGATGGTCAGGTAGATGACCATGAAGACGAAGCTCACGATCAACGCGATGACCGCGCTCCGGATCACCTGCTCGCCGAACGTCGGTCCGACGAGGTCGACCTGGTAGCTCTCGTCGTTGACGGTGAACTCGGCGTTCAGGGCCTGGCGGACGTCCTGCAACTGGTCGGGGGTGAGCGTCTCGGCCTGGATCTGGAACCCGTCGATGTCGGTTCCGTCCACGTTCTCGGTGGTGGCCTGGATCTTCGCGTTGTCGATCCCCTGCTCGGCCAGGACCTCGCGCACGGCGTCCTCGTCGGCCGGCTGCTCGAAGACGGTCACGATGCGCGTCCCGCTCTCGAAGTCCAGCCCGAGGTTGAGCCCGTTGGTGGCGATGAAGCCGAGCCCGGCAAGCACCGGGATGAAGCTCAAGGCCATCCACAGCTTCCACTTGCCGACGAAGTCCATCTTCCACTTGGGCTCCCACTGGTTGAAGCCCATCCAGCGGTCGTCGCGGAGGAAGCGCGTCTCGGCCAGCACGCCGAACATGGCGCGGGTGGCCGTCAGGACGGTGAACAGGGACAGGATCACACCGATGCCCAGCGTGAAGGCGAAGCCCTTGACGCCGCCCGTCGCGAACAGGAACAGGATCCCCGCCGTGATCAGCGTCACGAAGTTCGCGTCGATGATGGCCGACAGGCCCTTGCGATATCCGCCGAGCAGCGAGGCCCGCGGGGTCTTGCCCGCGCGGGCCTCTTCTCTGACGCGTTCGAAGATGACCACGTTGGCATCGGAGGCGATGCCGATCGTGAGGATGATCCCGGCGATGCCGGGCAGCGTCAGCGTGATGGGCACCAGCACGATGACGGCGTAGAACATGGCGGCGTAGAAGAGCAACGCCAGCGCGGTGATGAGCCCCAGGATCCGGTAGTAGGCGATCAGGAACACGACGACCAGGATCAGGCCGGCGATGCCGGCCACCAGGCCCTGCTGGAGCGACTGCTCGCCGAGCGTCGCGGAGACCTGCTTGAGGCTGATCACCTCCAGGTTGATCGGGATGGCGCCCGAGTTGAGCTGATCGGCCAGCCGGTTCGCCTCGCCGCGCGAGAAGTTGCCCTGGATCTGCGCGCCGTTGCGGCCGTCGATGCCGGTCGGGAAGTCGCGGAAGTCGACGGTGGGATTGCTGATGATCTCGCCGTCCAGCACGATCGCGAACCGCTGGTTGGCCTGCACGAGGGCCCCGCGCCGCGACAGCTCCCGGGTGATCTCCTGGAAGGCGTTCTGGCCCTGACCGGTGAAGTCCATGGTCACGACGATGTCGTCGCCGATGCCGCCGCCGCCGACCTCCTGCTGGGCCCGGGACTCGGTGATGTCGCGGCCGAACAGGCCGGGGTTGTCCTGGAGCAGGTGCCAGACCGTCTGGCTCGGCCCGTCGGGCCGGCTGCTCAGGCCGCGCTCCTCGGAGGCGATGAACCAGCCCGCGGGGACGGTCTCGACCCTGGAGCCGCCCGGCAGCCCCTTGGGGAAGACATCGAGGAAGTCCTCCTCCGCCAGCACGGGGCCCGCGAGATAGTCGCCCTCGCGGTCGAGCAACCAGAAGGTCTGCGTCCCCCGCTCGCTGCTGGTCTCGCTCTCGTTGGCCCGCTGGATCGTGGCGCTCAGGCTGGGGTCGCCCTCGGGACCCACCAGGTTGCCCTCGTAGTCGAAGAAGAACAGCTGGGCGGGCTTGATGAGGTCGGTGACGACCTGCTCCGGGTTCTCGGCCCCGGGCAGGGCCACGATGATCTGGTCGGTGCCGGCCGACTGGATCTCGGGCTCGGCCACACCGAAGGCGTCGACGCGGTTGCGGATCACCTCGATCGAGCGGTCGATGGCCTCCTCGTTGACCTCGGCCTCCGGCGTCGGCTGCCCCTGGAGCACCACCTCCACCCCGCCCTGCAGGTCGAGGCCGAGCGTGGCCGGCTTCTGCGAGATCGCGATGAGGCTGGCGCAGACCAGGCCCAGCACCACCGCGAGGAGAAGGAGCGACCGCCTCACGCGGAGTCGGTGTCGCCGACCTCGAGCGCGTCGGCGCCGCGATCGGTGAGGATCGTGGAGATCGCGCTCTTGGCAACGCGGATGTCCAGATCCTCGGCGACCTCGAGCAGGACGGTCTCTCCGTCCTCGATCTCGGTGACCGTTCCGTAGATCCCGCCGACGGTCACGACGTCGTCGCCGGGTCGCAGCCTCTCGCTGATCTCGGTGAGCTCACGACGCCGTCGGCGCATCGGCCGCACGCCGATGAAGTAGACGAGCCCGATGAAGATCGCGACGTAGAGGGCAATGATGAGCCCGCCGCTCATACGCTAGGAAACATCTCCCACGGGGTCCGTCATCGGGCGCGACGATAGCAGGGCCAAGCGGTTCCGCCCCCACGGGGGGTCGTCGGGCACGCGGTGTTGAGCTCGCATGAGAGGACGGTTCAGAACAGCCCGGGCGAGCCCTCGGCCGGCGGCTCGATCCCGAGGTGCCGAAAGGCCCGGGGCGTGGCCACGCGGCCGCGCGGCGTGCGCGTGAGCAGCCCTGCCTGCAGAAGGTACGGCTCGTAGA
>JARFPS010000051.1 GCA_029288175.1 Miltoncostaea sp.
AGCACCGCAATGGCGCCGGCCGCCCGAACGCCGGCCGTGTAGCGGACCGCGCCCGCCAGGAGCGCCATGCGGCGGCGCGCATCGGCGCCCACCGCGTGCAGCGCAGTTGGGAGGCCTCGTAGCGAGGCCCGCGCGCGCGACTCGGCGCCCTGCAGGTAGTCGCCCAGCCCGTCGGGGCCCACGGTGCGCACCGGAGCGCCCGCCGCGAAGGCGCACCGCCCCCGGGCCAGCAGTCGAGCGCCGAGCACGGGCGAGGAGGGGAGCCGCTCCGCGAGAGCGATCTCGACCAGGGCGGACCGGCGGGCGACGAACGGCGACGGCCCGAGCGGCGCGAGCCCGCGGGCCCCCATCGAGGGCCCGACGACCCGGTTGGCGAGCTCCCGCTCCGACGATCCACTGAACAGGTGGGCCAGGCCGTCCCGGTTGATGAACTCCAACGGAAGGCCCACGCCCACGACCCTCTGGTCGGCGAGGGCGGATCCGGCCCTCCTCAGGGCGTCGGCGGGCGGGACCTGGCCGGCCGACAGCACGAGCACGGCCTCTCCGCTCAGGCCGCGGATGCGGTCGCCGACCTCCGAGGGAGCGGCCACCACGACCTCGCCGACCCCGGCCAGCGACGCGCTGCCGAGCCGACTGCGCTCGACCTCGTCCTCGTCGTGCTCGTCGCCCGCCACGATCAGGACGTCGCCGCCACCCTCCGCATCGGCGCGGGGAGACCCGTCGGGGACCCGCCAGGCCTGGGCCGCCAGGGCGCCGAGCTGGCAGAAGCCCGCGACCTCGACCGCAAACAGGGGGATGGCCAGCCAGAGCGCCGCGCCCTCGAACGTGGCGGCAAGGCGCCAGGTCAGATAGCCGACCGCCGCGGCCAGGGCGAGCACGACCAGCGCCTGGATGCGCCGCTCGCCGGCCCACAGGACGGCCAGGCGACCGGCATTCCGGTCTCGGCGGACGGGGTCGCGGCGACGGCGAGACATGTCACCCCGCCGATCGGCCGCCCCCCTCGCCGTCTTGACTTCCGGGGAGCCGCGGCGGGCCCCCGTCGTGAAGCCCTAGTACTGCCCCGGGACGCCTCCCCCGACGATCGACTGAAGGTCCTCCAGCCAACCGCCCAGGCGGGCGTGGTCCTTGTCGTCCTCGGCAAGGCCGTCGCGGGCCGCCGTGACCTCCTCGATGATCGCGGCGACGTTCGACTTGTTGGCCGTCGACACCTTGTCGCGAAGCGCGCTCTTCACGTCCGGATCCAATGGCATTCCCTCAGCTCCTCGTCGTGGGGTCGAAAAACTGCATGATTCAACACCCACCCGGGGCACGTTGTCCAGCCCCCGCCGAACCTCACGGCGTACCGCGCACGGACAACCGGCGCCGCCCGACGTTGCCCGCCATGTCCTCCGCGCGGACCTCGACACGGTGGCGACCCGCCGGAAGGCGGGGCAGCCTTCGGACGAGCGCCGCGCGACGCGCCCGCGCGACGCGCCGGCCGTCGACGAACACCTCGACGACGCGCAGGGTGCCCGCATCGCGCGCGAGCACCGACAGGCGGCGCGTGGCGCGCGAGTAGCGGGCGCGGACGCGGGGGGCCGTGCGATCGAGACGCACCTGGCCGGCGCCGAACGCCATGTCGTAGCCGTCGGGCCCCAGATCGAGCGCGGCGCGGGCCAGGTCCGCGCGCAGGAACGCCGCCTCGACGGGGAACCCGCGGGCGGCGCGGAGGCGCCGCAACAGCGCGGCCGCTCCCGCGACGTGCGCCGTGGCGGCCGAGGTGCCCGCGGTGCCGGGCCACTCAGGGTTGCTGTTGATGTAGGTCGGCGCCGACACCTCGGGCTTGGGCCGGCCGTCGTCGGTGGGCCCCTGCGAGGAGTAGGGGGCGATGGTCGTGCGCGTCCACCGCACCGCGCCCACGGCGAGGGCGCCCGCCGCGTCGCCCGGCGTGGGCACGCTGCCCTGCGGCACCGCGTTGACCCCGAAGCCGACGGTCCGCGAGAACACCTCCATCTCGACGGGCGCGCCGCCGAGCTGCCGTACCACCACCCGCCACGCCTCTCCCCCCTGAGCCCGCACGGCCGCGGTGAGACCGCCCGCGGACGTCGCGGCGACCTCGCTCCAGACGGCGCCGTCGCGGCGCTCGATCGTGAGCCGGCCCGCGGCGCCCTGACCGTCGAGGCTGAACTGGAGCCACTCGGCCGGCCGGGGCGAGATCGGCAGCGCGGTGCCCGCGGGCCGCGGCACGCCGGACCAGTGGCGCTGGGCGAAGTTGCCCGCGGAGTTGATCCAGAGGACGCCCGCCGCGGCCGCGCGATCGACCGCCCGCGCGCTGGGGCCGGTGCCGTCGAACGGGGGCGTCAGGAAGGAGTTGCTGTGGCTGATGATCGGGATGCCCTGCCCGATGATCCAGTCCACGGCTTGAGAGAACTCGGCCTGCGAGTGGTAATTGACGAGCACCAGGCGCGCGTCGGGCGCAATGTCGTGGATGATCTCGGCCATCCGCGTGCCGTGCTGGGTGGGCCCGCCGATCGCCGTGCGGCCGTCGAAGCCGTAGGCGCGATCGAAGCTGATCTCATCCATCTCCGAGCGCGGCGGCAGCTCGCCGAGCTCGATCGAGCGGTCGAGGCCGCCGAACCCCAGGTCGAGCACCGCGACGGTCTCGCCCTGGCCCAGCTGACTCTTCGACCAGAGCGCGTCCACGCCCATGCGCACGGCGCCCTGGCTGATCAGAGCGGCGTCGGCCGCCGGGGCGACGACCGCCATGCCGCAGAGAGCGACCGCCACAGAGCCCACGCGCTTCATCGCGCGGGACCCAAACACAACAGGGCCGCCGGTTCCATGAACGATGTCCGCGTCATCACGGCGAGGAGGCGGGGACCGACGCGGACGCGGCGCGAACGCGCGGCCGCGAGAACCGAGCGGGGCGAGGACGCAGGCCGGGCCAGTAGCGGAGCCACGGGCCCGGCCGAGGACGACGAGGGCGGCGTCAGCCGCCCGGCCACGCGACGGTTTGCAGCGAAGCCGCGCCCGCGCGGCGGAGCCGAGGGCTCCACAGCGACGGGCGCGGCGCAACGCATCTATCCGACGGAGACCTCTCCGCCGGCCTCCTCGAGCTGGGCCTTGATCTGCTCGGCCTCCTCAGGGGCGACGTTCTCCTTGACGGCGTTGGGGGCCTCGTCGACGAGCGCCTTGGCCTCCTTCAGGCCCAGGCCGGTGATGGAGCGCACCACCTTGATGACCTGGATCTTCTTGTCGCCGGCGGACTCGAGCGTGACGGTCACCTCGCTGGAGGCCTCCTCCTCGCCACCGCCGCCGCCGTCTCCACCGCCGGCGCCCGGGGCGGCCACCGCCACCGGCGCGGCGGCCGTGACGCCGAACGCCTCCTCGAGCGCCTTGATGCGCTCGGACAGCTCCAGGACCGAGATCTCCTTGAGCTCCTCGATCCACTCCTCGGTGGTCATTGCCATGTCGGCGTTCCTTTCTCTACGTGGTCGTTCGTCGTCGTTTCGTGGCTCGGACTAGGCCGCTTCTTCGCCCTCGCGCTGGGCGGCGACCGAGGCGAGCGTCCTGGCGAGGCCCGACAGCAGGCTGTCGAGGCCGCCGGCGAGGCCGCTGATCGGCGCAACCAGGCCGCTGGCCATGTTGGCCATGAGCTGATCGCGGCTCGGAAGCTTCGCGAGCCTGGTGATGCCGGGCACGTCGATCTCCTCGCCCTCGAGCAGCCCGCCGGTGATCGCGGGTCGGCCGTCGTGCTCGTCGGAGAACTCCTTCAGCGCCTTCGCGGCCGCGGCGGCGTCGCCGCCGGCCCACACCAGGCCGCAGGGGCCGGTGAGGAGCGGCAGAAGCTGCTCGCGCTCCGCATCGGTCGCGGCGCGGCGCGCCAGCGTGTTCTTCACGACGCTGAACTGCGCCTCTGCCTCGCGGAGGCGACCCCGGAAGTCGGCCATCTCCTTCACCGAGAGGCCGCGGAAGTCGGCGGCGAGGATCGTGTCCTGGTCGCGCAACCGCTCGGTCAGCTCCGCGATCGCGGCGGCTTTCTCGTCTCGGTTCAGCGTGTCACCTCCTTGGTCGCCGTGCTCGGGCGACAGGAGGCGAGACGCGGGTGCGGCTCACCGGCTGCCGGCCTCGCACGGGTCCGCCTCGTGATGAGGCGTGGTTTCGGGCGGCCGCGCCGCCCCCGTGGGTCTTCGGTCGGGTCGAGGGTCCGGAGCCTAGGCGGCCGGCGCCTCCTGGAGCGGCTCCGTGATGTCGGACGTGCGGGTGGTGTCGATCCGGACGCCCGGCCCCATGGTCTGGGCCATGGAGATGGAGAGGATGTAGCGACCCTTGGTGGCCGCGGGCTTGACGCGCACGATCTCCTCGATGACCGCCGCGTAGTTCGCCAGCAGCTCCTCCTCGGGGAAGCTGAGCTTCCCGATGGAGATGTGGACGATGGCCGCGCGGTCGGTGCGGTACTCGACCTTGCCGGCCTTGACCTCCTCGACGGCCTTCGCGACGTCCATCGTGACCGTGCCGCTCTTGGGGTTGGGCATCTTGCCGGCGGGGCCCAGAATGCGGCCGAGCTTGCCGACGGTGCCCATCATGTCGGGCGTCGCGATGGCGATGTCGAACTCGTCGAAGCCCTCTTGGATCTTGGTCGCCAGGTCGTCGGAACCCACCACGTCGGCGCCCGCCTCCTCGGCCTCCCGGGCCTTGTCGCCCTCGGCGAAGACCGCCACCGAGACGTCCGCCCCGGTGCCGTGCGGCAGGCTGATGGTGCCGCGCAACTGCTCCTCGGCGTGACGCACGTTGACCCCGAGGCGGATGTGCACCTCGATCGTCGCGTCGAACGCGGTGAGCTGCTGCTGCTTGATGATCGAGACGGCCTCGGAGGGCTCGTACTCCCGATCCGGGTCGATCGCCTTCTTGGCGTCGAGATACCGCTTCCCGTGCCTACCCACCGAGGTCCTCCGATGTCTGGCCGGGCACCGCGTTCACGCCCTCGGGGTCGTCGACCAGGATGCCCATGCTGCGGGCCGTGCCGGCGATGATCGTCATGGCCGCGTCGATGTCGTCGGTGTTGAGGTCCGGCATCTTGACCTCGGCGATCTCGCGCACCTGGGCGCTGGTGAGGCTGGCCACCTTGAGCTTGTGCGGCTCCCCGCTGGCCTTGTCGATGCCGAGCGCCTTGCGGATGAGCACCGGGGCCGGCGGCGTCTTGGTGATGAACGAGAACGAGCGGTCCTCGTACACGGAGATCTCGACGGGCGTGATGATGCCGTTGCCCGACTGAGTCTCGGCGTTGAACGCCTTGCAGAACTCCATGATGTTGATGCTGGCACCACCCAGGGCAGGGCCCACCGGCGGAGCGGGCGACGCCTGCCCGGCCGGGATGTGCAGCTTGATCATCTGAATGACGTTCTTGGCCATAAGAGAGGAGCCCGCGCCCTGCGGGCCGACGCGGGACTATAGCCGAGCCGGGGCCTCCGCGTGGGGCGGCGCTTGCGGCGCGGCCCTGGAATCATCCCGGCATGCGGCGTCGCTCGGTGGGAATCGTGGTTTTCGACGGCGTGCAGGGCCTGGATGTCCACGGCCCCGCAGACGCCTTCTACTTCGCCGGGTACGCGCTCGGCGACGAGACGGCGTACGCGGTCGAGCTCGTGGGGCGTGAGGTCGGACCACTGGCGACCGCGGGCGGGCCGCGCCTCCACGTCGATCGCACCATCGACGATCCCGCCCTCCGCCCCGATCTGCTCCTGGTGGCCGGCGGCCGGTCGGCGCTGACGGCGGCCGAGGACGAGGTCTTCGTCGGGCACCTCGCCGACCTCGCCGCCAGGAGCGGCGAGGTCGGATCCATCTGCAGCGGGGCGCTCCTGCTCGCGGAGACCGGGCTGCTCGACGACCGGCAGGCGACGACGCACTGGGCGCTGGCGGACGAGCTGAGGCGGCGCCGGCCGAAGGTCGACGTGGAGTCGAACCTCATCTTCATCCGCGACGGCGCCTGGACCAGCGCCGGCGTCACCGCGGGGATCGATCTGTCGATCGAGCTGGTGCGGCTGCATCACGGGGCGGAGATCGCCACGGAGGTCGCCAAGAACATGGTCGTCTACCTGCAACGCGCGGGCGGCCAGGACCAGTTCAGCTCGCACCTCGCCGTGCGGCAGTCGACGAACCCCACCGTCACCGACCTCCTCGCCCACATCGCGGACCACTTGGACGAGGATCTGACCGTGCCCGCCCTCGCCGCTCATGCGCGCATGAGCGAGCGCAGCCTGCAGCGCGTCTTCTCGAAGGAGACCGGAACCAGCCCCGGCCGCTACGTGGAGCGGTGCCGCGTGGAGGAGGCCAGGCGCCTGCTCGAGCTCGGCGACGACGGCCTCGCGGGGGTCGCCCGGCGGTGCGGCTTCGGCACGGCCGAGACCCTGATCCGGTCCTTTGTCCGCGTGGTCGAGATCACGCCGGCCGAGTACCGGGCGCGCTTCAGCAGGCCCGCCGGCCACGGCGTCTGACACCCGCGCCCTGGCGCGAATCGTCAACGGTCGGACCTGGCCCGTCGAGGGCCCGCGATCGAGGCTGTGCGCACACCCCCGATCACGGAGGAACGCACCATGAGGTCATCCAAGAACCGTCCCGTCGGCGACGACATGCGGCGCATCGGCGGATGGGCCGCCGCGGTCCTCGCCGGGACGTTCGTCTTCGGCATCGCCCTGTTCGCGACGGTGCTCGGCGAGTACACCGAGGAGGGTCTCGCCGCCGCCGACGCGGTCGCCTTTCTGCAGGACCATCAGATCGCCCTGCACTCCTGGTACATCGTCACGCTGATCGTCTTCGGCCTGGCGCTCGTGCCCGTCGTCCTCGCCCTGCACCGGCGCGTGGGCGCGTCGAGCAGCCTGGTCCGCATCGCCACCGTGTTCGGGCTGATCTGGTCCGGGCTGGTCCTGGGCGCGGGGATGATCGCCAACGTCGGGGTGAGCGCGGTCGCCGAAGCCGCAGAGAACGACGCGGCGGCGGCCCGATCGCTCTGGTCGGCGCTGGACGCGGTGCAGAACGGCCTCGGGGGTGGCAACGAGGTCGTGGGCGGCGCCTGGGTGCTCCTGATCAGCGTCGCGGCGTTCCGCGCCGGTTCGCTCCCCCGCCCGCTGAACGTGCTCGGCGCGGCTGCCGGCGTCGCCGGCCTGGTGACCGTGGTCCCCGGCCTCACCGCGATGGAGCTGGTGTTCGGCCTCGGCCTGATCGCCTGGTTCGTCGGTGTCGCGGCGTCGCTGCTGCGCGGGGGGCCCGGGCCGTCGACGCGCTCGCGGGCCGAGAGGACCGCCACGGGTCCGCTGCCCCAGTCATAGCCGGGTCGGCGGACGAGCGTGGTGCCGAGCGGGAGCCCGGGCCGGGCTCCCGGTCGGCGGGTCTAGGAGACCTTCTTGACCTGGTCGAACGAGAGTTCGGCGGGGGTCTCGCGGCCGAAGATCGACACCAGCACCTTCAGGCGCGCCTGCTCCACGTTGATCTCCGCGATCTCGCCCGAGAAGTCGGACAGCGGGCCCGAGATGACCTTGACCGTCTCGCCTTCCGTGAACTCGGCCTTGACGACGCGGCGCCCGGTGTCCACGTCCTTGCGCAGGAGCCGGTCGACCTCCATCTGGGTGAGCGGCACCGGCTCGTTCTCGCGGCTGCTGCCACCCACGAAGCCGGTGACGCCCGGCGTGTCCTTGACCACCCAGAGCACGTCGGGGGTCATGTTCATGTTCACGAGCACGTAGCCGGGCAGCGTCCGCTTCTCGCTCTGGACCTTCTGGCCGTCCTTGGTCTCGACGACCTGCTCGGTGGGGATGACCACCTCGCGCACGGCCTCGGCATGACCCATCGACATGAGCCGGTGCTCGAGGTTGGCCTTCACCTTCTTCTCGTGGCCGGAGTAGGTGTTGATGACGTACCAGCGGAACACCGACGTGCCCTCCATCTGTCGTTCGTGGCGCGCGGCGGCGCCGGGCGCGGGAAGCCTAGTGAACCGCCCGGCGCCGCCGGGCCTGCATCAGAACAGGGTGTCGATCAGCCGACCGAAGATCTCGTCGAGCAATGCCAGGTAGGCCGTGACGATCGCGACGACGAACAGCACCACCGCCGTGCCCTGAAGCAGCTGCGGGCGGTCGGGCCAGGTGACCTTGCGGAGCTCCGCGATGACCTCCTGCACGAACTGCCGGAAGCCGCCGCGGCGCTCCTGCACCGACTTGGTGACCGTGCCGGCCTTCTGGCTGGCCTGACGTTGGCGCGCCTGCTGCGGCCGCGACGAGGGATCGGCGCGGCGGCGACTCTTGGTGGCGGGCGCCTTGCCCGACCCGGACGAGCCGCTCTTGGACGACCCGCTCTTGGACGAGTCGCTCTTGGACGAGCCGCTCTTGGACGAGTCGGCGCCCTTCGACGAACCGCCCTTGGCGGCCCCGGAGTCACCTCCGGAGCCGGACCCCGATCCCGAGCCGGAGCCACGACGCCGGCGGCGCGAACCGCCGCCACCGCTGCTCCTCGCCGGTCGGTTGCGTGCCATCTCAGCCTTCCTGCTGCACAGGGCCGGAGGGACTCGAACCCCCAACCCCCGGTTTTGGAGACCGGTGCTCTACCAGTTGAGCTACGACCCTCTGCGAACCAACGCTCCGTGACACGTGTCTGCGCCCGATGCCTTCGCGCCGGGTCGCGGGCCCCAGGTCCGTTCGCGCAAGGATCTCGGGCACGTCTTCCGGTCCTCGGAGCGAGCCAACGGTACCACACGTCTCGCGCCGGGCCGCCGGGCCCGGTGCGCGGAGATCAGCCCCTGTCTCTTATACACATCTCCGAGC
>JARFPS010000049.1 GCA_029288175.1 Miltoncostaea sp.
GTGTATAAGAGACAGTCCCCGGCCCGTGCGAGGCGGCAGGGATCCGGCCGCTGTCGCGGTATTGGTCGCATGAGGGTCGTCCACGCGCGCTTGCGCGACCGCATTGGGGTACGGGCGCCTCAACCGAGTGAGGGGGGTTTCGGTGCAGCAGGCAAGGATCGGCGTGGCCGAGTTCTTCGGCACGTTCGTCCTCGTGTTCGGCGGGGTCGGCACGGCGGTCATCGCCGGGGAGCTCGTGGGCAATCTGGGAGTCGCGTTCGCCTTCGGCCTCGCGCTGCTGGCCATGGCCTACGCGATCGGTCCGATCACGGGCTGCCACATCAACCCCGCGGTCACACTCGGGATCCTGGCCGCCGGCAAGATGAAGGCGCAGGAGGCCGTCGTCTACTGGGTGTCGCAGATCCTCGGCGCCATCGCGGCGGCGGGGCTGCTCTGGGCCATCGTGGCCTCCCGGCCCGGCGGCTACGACCTCCAGGAGCTCGGACTCGGTGCCAACGGCTTCGGCGATCACTCGCCGGAGGGCTACCCGCTCGGCGCGGCGTTCATCGTCGAGGTCGTGCTGACGGCGCTCTTGGTCTTCACCGTCCTGGCGGCGACCGACAAGATCTCCCAGGTGCACCTGGCGGGCATCCCCATCGGCCTCGTGCTCGTGCTCATCCACCTCGTGAGCATCCCGATCGACAACACATCGGTGAACCCCGCTCGAAGCATCGGTCCGGCCGTGTTCGTCGGGGATTGGGCGCTGGAGCAGCTCTGGCTGTTCATCGTCGCGCCGCTGATCGGCGGTCTGGTGGGCGCGGCGATCCACTTCGTCCTCTTCCGAGGGCGGCCCGAGGAGCCCGAGGGCGAGACGGGGGTGGCAGGAACGCCGTCGTAGTGGCGCCGACGGGGCGGGCGGCCGGTCAGTCCGGCAGTTCGCCTCGGGCGGCCATCGCGGTGGCGCGCGCCTCCTCGACCTCGGCCATCAGCTCCTCGAACGCCGGCCGGTCGTCGGGCTGCACCTCGAAGACGGCCCGCGGCGACCCTCGCCGCTCGGCCCGCAGCTCGACGTACAGCCGGTTCTTGAATCCGGGCTTCAACTTCACCTTCATGCGCGCGACGTGCATGCGGATCGATCCATCGGCGTCGTTGAACACCTCGAGCACCCGGCCGTCGAAGGCGACGACGTGGTCGCCGACCTCCATCTCCCGGATGTCGTCGGCGGCGGCCACGCCCGGAGGATAGCCGCGTCGCCTCAGGCCGCTTGCGACGTGCCCTCGGCGGCGCCGCGCTCGCGCAGGTAGCGCCGGCGCAGGACCAGCACCATGGCCAGCACGATGCCCCCCGAGATCACGACCGACGCGAGGATCGACAGCACCGGACTGCCCGACAGGCGCTCGCCGATCTGGAACGAGAGCACGCAGGTGAAGCTTGCCCAGAGCAGCGCGCCGATGGCCGAGAGCGCCAGGAAGCGCGGATACGGATAGGGCCGCAGGCCCATCGTCGCGTTGACCACGAAGCGCAGCCCGGGCACGAAGCGCCCGCCGATCACCAGAAGCGGCGCGCTGTCGCCGAACACCGCCCAGGCGGGGGCGATACGCGGGTCCTCGAGCGCTCGATCCAGGCGGTCCTGAATGAGCCGCCGGCCGAGGGTGCGGGAGATCCAGTAGAGCATCGAATCGCCGGCCACGGCGCCGGCCGTGCCGGCGAGCAGCACAAGGCCCAGATCGAGCTCGTTGCCGGGCTGCGCGGCGAGCGTCGAGGCCGTCGTCAGCACGGATTCGCTGGGCAGCACCGGAATGAGGGCGTCGAAGGCCACGAACCCTCCGATGACCACATACGGCGCGGAGACGTCGACAAGGTCGAAGCTGAGGAACCGCTCGCGGTCGCCGAGGGCGGCCAGCAGCGTCGGCGCCACCCAGAGCACCGCGACGATGCCGATCCCCACCAGCAGCAGTCGGCGGGCGCCAGAGCGGGAAAACCGTCGTGAGGATGCGATGGTCGCGCAGACTACGGCACCGCCGGGCGGGTACGGTGGGCTCCGATGATCTCGCGCCATGCGGAACCCCATCGCAGCCTGCGCGGCGGATGGCTGCGCCCGGCGGTGCTGGGCGCCAACGACGGCCTCCTGTCGACGGCCGCGCTGGTCGTCGGGGTTGCGGCGGCGACCGACGGGTCGACCGAGGCCGTCACCGCCGGGGTCGTGGGGTTGACCGCGGGCGCTCTGTCGATGGCCGCCGGCGAGTACGTCTCGGTCAGCAGCCAGCGCGATGCCGAGCTGGCCGATCGCGTGGCGGAGGAGCGTGAGCTGGCCGACCATCCGGAGGAGGAACTGGCCGAGCTCGCGTCGATCTATCAGGCACGGGGGCTGCATCCGGACCTCGCGCGGGAGGTGGCCGTGGCGCTGACCGAAAGGGACGCCCTCGAGGCTCACGCGCGCGACGAGATCGGTCTCGAGGAGGGACGACGCGCGCGCCCGATGCAGGCCGCCGCGACCTCGGCGCTCGCATTCGTCTGCGGGGCCGTCGCGCCGGTCGTCGCGGTCGCGGTGGCGGGGTCCTGGCGCGTTCCGGTGACCGTCGCGATCACGCTCATCGGGCTTGCGGCGCTGGGATGGAGCGGCGCCGTCCTGGGGGGCGCGCCCCCGGTCCGCCCCGCGTTGCGGGTGCTGATGTGGGGCGCTGTCGCGATGGCGATCAGCATCGCCCTCGGATCCCTGATCGATGCCTCCGTCTAGGCCGGTCTGGCCGGTGCCGCGGAGGGCCCGATGAGCGGACGGGGTGCGTCGGGGGCCACGGTCGAACCGGAGCGAGTTCGCAGGGTTCCCCGGCCGCGGCTGAGGAACGTGCTGGTCCAGTGGGCGACCGGGACCGTGGCCGTGCTGGTGACCGCGACGATCCTTCCCGGCATCCGCGTCGACGGCTGGGCGGCGGCGATCGCCGTGGCGCTGGTCATCGGGATCCTGAACGCGCTCTTTCCCCCCATCGTGGCCGCCATACCGTTCCCGGCGATGGCCGTCGTCGGATTCGTGGTCATCCTCGTCGTCGACGCCCTGCTGATCCTGATCGCCGCGGACGTCCTCGGCGCGGGCTTCGAGGTCGACGGGTTCGGCGACGCTCTGCTGGCGGCCTTCATGGTCACCGCGGTGACGATCGTGCTGGAGGTCGTCCTCGGCACCAACGACGACGACGAGATCTCGCTCACGCGCATCTCGCGCATCGCACGGCGCCAGGGGCTCATCGACGAGACCGACGTACCGGGGATCCTGTTCCTCGAGATCGACGGCCTCGCCCACCCCGTGTTGCAGCGGGCGATGCGCTCGGGGGCGGCGCCCGAGCTGTCGGCGTGGCTCGACGAGGGGACCCACCGGCTGATGGAGTGGGAGACCGACCTGTCGTCCCAGACCGGAGCGGCGCAGGCCGGAATCCTGCTGGGCTCCAACCACGACATCCCGGCGTTCCGCTGGGTCGACAAGCGCTCCGGAGTGATCAAGGCCGTCTCCGGCCCGGATGCGGTCGCCGAGGTCGAGCACGACCGTTCGTCGGGCGTCGGGCTCCTGAGGGGCGGGGGCGCCAGCCGGGGGAACATCTTCTCGGGCGAGGCCGACGAGGCCATCCTCACCGTGTCGCGCATCGGCGGCGACCTCCGGGCGAACCCCGGCTATCGGGCCTTCTTCGCCGACGGCTTCAACGCCGCGCGCACCCTCGTCCTGGTCGGGTGGGAGGTGTTGCTCGAATGGTCGGCCGCGATCCGGCAGTGGCGGCGCGGCGTGGTGCCCCGTGGCCACCGTGGAGGCGTCTACCCCTTCCTGCGGGCCGGCATGTGCGTCGTGCTCCGCGATCTCGTCGTCCACTCGGTGCTGCTGGACATGATGCGCGGACGCCCCGTCGTCTACGCGACCTTCGCCAGCTACGACGAGGTCGCGCACCACTCGGGCCTGGAGCGCGCCGACACCCTCGAGGCGCTCCGCAAGGTCGATCAGAAGCTCGGGCGCATCGCGCGGGCACGCCGATTCGCCCCGCGTCCGTACCACGTCGTGGTGCTGTCGGACCA
>JARFPS010000147.1 GCA_029288175.1 Miltoncostaea sp.
CGGCTCGCGCGGCCGGCTCGATGAGGTCGTCCAAGCGTTCGCGAAGGTAGTCCTTGGCACGGTCGAAGAGGCCCGCGGCACGATGGGCCCGGGCCAGGTCTTCGATGGCGCCGGCCAGCGTGGAGCGCGCATCGGTGTGCCACACGAACACCAGCGGGTAGATGCGCCGGCTGATCAGCGTGGCCCGGTTGCGGGCCACCCAGCCCAGGGCCGACTCCTCGTCCACCAGCCCACCGTGCGCGTAGAGCAGCACGCGCCGGGCGTCCCACCTCTCGGTGGCCGCCCTGACGTCCTCCCCGACGATGCGGGCGATGTCGGCGGCGGTGTTACCGAGCGCCCCGGACTCCCTCGGCCGACCGTCGTTGCCCACAGAGATGACGTGCGCGCGGAGGTCGTCGTGCGTGTAGCGGTTGCCGCGCGCCACCAGCAGGCGCCGCCCGCCGGCGTGCGAGGGGCCCAGATCGACGGGCGCCCCGAGCCGGGCCACCCAGACGTCCATGGCGTTGTCGAGCCAGTCGTCGTAGCTGAGATGCGCGTGGCCGGCACGCCCCCACGAGCCGCCCCACGAGTTCTGGATCCAGAACCCCTCGCGGTCGTACCCCACGATCGCGAAGGCGTGCCCCCCGAGCACGCTCGCCTCGTCGCCCAGCTCGGGCGGCGTGATGCGGCCGTCGCCGCCGACGGCGGTCCACCCGGTGTGCACCCGGGCCGTGGCAAACAACACGCCCGCCTCGGCGATGGCCGTGTGCATGGCCACCAGGTCGCGTTTGTTGACCCGGAAGTAGGCGCCCAGCGGGCGGTTGGCCGCGTCGCCGACGCGCTCGGCGTCGAGCTCGTCGCCGCGGTCGCCGTCCGGCCACAGCTCGCGCGAACAGGCGCCCGCCTTGTGCCACCCCTTCATGGCTCCGCGGGCAGACGAGCCGGAGTAGTCCTCGCCCTCCCACGCATCGTTGCGGCGCGCCATCAGGTAGAGCATCCGCGCCGACGCGGGCGCCTCGGAGTCCCCCCGCGCGCGCATCAGCGCGTCGACCACCGCGGCCAGCGCGAAGCCGGTGCACGGCCCGTCCTGCTGCTGGTCGCGCACCTCGACGCCCAGGTCGAGGTGGCGCTCCAGCGGACGCTCGACGGGCACCTCGGTCAGCGTGGGCACGAACTCGAGGTCACGGAAGTCCGCCACGTCCGGGCGCGCGTCGAGCCGAAAGCTCCGGTCGCCCGTCGGACCCTCCTCGCCGGGATCGGGGGAGATCACGCGCACGCTGCGATCGGACTCCCCCGGCCGCGCCTCGACGACCGTCATCGGCCCCATCACGCCGTCGCCGGTCACGGCGTAGGCCCGCACCTCGTACCGGCGGTTGGGATCGAGCCGCGCGGGGTGCTCCACCTCACGCCGCCGCCGCGACGCGGGGATCACGTGAGGGTGGGCGGGCCCGCCGTCGGCCGCGGCCACGGCCACCACCAGGTGCGCCGCCTCCACCTCCGCCCCGGCCGGCACCCGGCAGACGACGCGCACGCGCTCGGCGTCGCCGTGGGACACACGGACCGCGTCGGTCAGCACGGGGGCGGCCGGGAGCGCGCGCCGCGTCGGGGGCGCCTCCAGGCCGGCCCGCCACCAGCCGAGGCCTTCCTCGAAGAAGCGCTCCGGCTCGCTCCACTGCTGCTGCTCCCGGGGCCCCCGTGGACTGGTGGAGCTGGAGCCCCAGCGCCCCGGCCAGCGCACCCACGGCGGCTCATCGTCGACGACCTCGACCGCGGGGCGCACCGCCTCGCCGCGCCCGTCGGCGACATCGAAGAAGGTCCTCCACGACCGGCCGGGGCGAGCGTAGGAGGCGTGGGAGCCGCGGGCCACGTAGACCACCGGCGCCGCCTCGCCCAGCGCCCCGGCCGGCGCCAGCTCCACGTCCTGCCAGCGCTGCGTGGAGCTCCAGTTGTGCTGCGCGAAGGTCGCGGCGTCGGGCAGGTCGTCGTCTCCGAGGCGCAGCTGGATCATCTCCCAGTCGCCCTCGTGAACGCTGATGTTCAGCAGCCCGTACGGGTCGTTGTGGTACATGAAGAACCAGTACTGGAGCCAGCGCCGCCCGCCGCCCTCGGCCAGCCGGCCGTAGATGCGGTTCCGGTACCGGGGGTCGGCGTGGAGCGCGAGGGCGTCGGCGACGTGCTGCTCGGCGCCCGCCGTCGCGTCGAGGACATCGGATGTGCGGACGGGCCTGCCGTCGGCGTACTCCGCCTCGCCCAGGAAGTCGAGCGACAGCGACGGCGTGTCGGGATCGGGTCGGGCCGCGGCGATGGGCTCGCCCGACCGGCCCCGGCGGAGCACGTTGCCCCGCGCGCCGTCCGCGACCCCGCGGTTCTCGGCGAACATCGCCGCCGAGTCGGCGAAGAAGCTCTCGGCCGAGTCGTAGCGCAGCACCGGCGACCACCGGCGGATCAGCCCATCGTCGGTCATGCCCGGGTGCCTACCAGCGCCCGGACCACCCCGTCAAGCGGGCGGCGACGCCCCTAGGAGCGGCGGCGGCTCGCCATGTCCACACCCAGCGAGCCCAAGCCCGCGGAGAGGAGGATGACGACCATGGCGATGATGGAGAAGGCCAGCTGCGTGTCCACCACGTCCGCGAGGCGCAGGAGGACCATGAAGGCCGTGAAGACCACGGCGGCGACCACGAGAAGGAGTGCCATCGGCAGGGGATCCTACACCCCCGTGGCGCCACTCGACACGACGGACGCGGCGGCGTTGCTCAAGCGCTCGCGGATCGACGCCGACGTGACGGTCAGCAATGCGCCCACGGAAGCCCCCACAGGCCCGCCGACGCGCGATCCCGCTCGCGCTGGCGGTGTTCGCCGCTCTCGCCGCGCCGGCGCCGGCCGCCGTGGCGGAGCCGCGGGCCCAGACACCCGTGCCCGTCGGGCACGCCACCGAGCACGTCGAGGTGGGCGCGCGGTACGTCTGGACCGCCGGCGAGCGGACACTGACGCGCGTGCACTCCACCGGCCGGCGCACCGCCGGGTCCCGCCGTATCCCCGAGGCGACGGGGCTCGCCGCCGGAGGCGGCGCCGTGTGGCTCCAGACCGCGAGGGCCACCTGGCGCGTCGATGAGCGCACCATGGCCCTTCGCCGCGTCGCCACCTCGCGCCGCGGCGGCTCCATCGTGGCCGGATCCGCGGGTGTGTGGTTCGCCGACGGGCGAAGCGTCCGCCGCATCGACCGGCGCACGGGCCGGACCACGCGCGACACCGCGCGCCTGCCCACCCGAGTGGGCCCCCTGGCGCTCGGCGAAGGGGCGCTCTGGGTTGCCAGCGCCACCCGCCCGACCGTGTGGAAGCTGGACCCGGTCACCGGTGAGCGACTGGGCTCAGCGCGTCTGACGCGCCCGGGCGACCACGAGGACTGCGGCGCGCCGGCCGCGGATCTGGCGGCCGGCGGCGGCTCGGTCTGGGCGGCCTTCGGCGACACGCCGCGATGCCCCGATCGAGCGCCGCGCGTGGTGGCCATCGACCCCGATACGGCCGCCGTCAGCGGCGGCGCGGACGACCCGTCGGACGACCTTCCCGAGTCCCAGCCGCGGCCGGTGGCGCTCGCCGCGAGATCCGACGGCGCCTGGCTCGCCCGCACCAACCTCTCGTTCACCGACGGCCGGGCCGACGGCCCCGCCGCGCTGGTGGGGGTGCGACGCAAGGGCGCGCGGGTGACATTCGAGGACGACGCCCTCTCGTGGCAGACGGTGGACGGGTCCCTGGTCGCAGAGCCCGGGCATCCCCGCGACGTGGCGGTGCACGGCGGCGACGTATGGGTGGCGCGCTCGTCGTCGGTGGTCCGCATCGGCCCCCGCGGCGACGCGACGCGCTCCGGGCTGGGCATCCCGGGACTGCGCGACATCGCCGCCTCCGGCGACCGGCTCTGGGCCCTCACCGACCGCGGGCTCGAACGACTGGACCCGGCCACCGGTCGACCGACCGGCCTGGTGCGCCCCGCGACGGGCACGCGACTGACCGCGGACGCCCACCGCATCTGGCTCATCGACGGGCGCAGGGTGTCCGCCCACGATCGCAACACCGGCATCCAGCTCAACTGGTTCACGCTGACCCCCGAGGAGGCCGCGCTGCTCAGCGTCGATCACGGCTCCGCGGTCACCGTGTCGTCGGAGGGCGCCCCGCGCGGCGCTCTGGTGCTGCTGCGCCAATCGGTGTTCACCGGCCACCACACGGGCACGAGCGATCCGGTGCGCCCGTCCGGGGCCGGCGGGCTCGTCTTCGACGCGGTCGCGGCGGCGCCCGGCGGAGCCTGGTACATCGGTCGTCAGGCGGTGCGCATCGACACCATGGGGCGGATCGAGCGACGGTACCGGCTCCCCGGTGCGAGGGTCATCACCGCCGCCACCGTCCGCGGCGGACGCCTTTGGATCTCCGACGCCGGCCGGGGCCTGCTGACCATGCCCGAGCGCGGTGGACGGGTCACCCATCAGCCGACCGTTCCCGTCCCCACCGCGCTGGTGCCGGGAAGTCGGTCCCTCTGGGTCCTCTCCGGACCCTCGGGCTTCGTGGACCGCTTCGACCTCCGCTCCGGCCGCCGCACCACGGTGCCCTTCGAGCTTCCCGAGGTGGGCGCCGAGGGGCTCCGCACGGCGGCGACGCCCGGCGCGCTGTGGCTGGCCGCCCCCGGTGCCCGCGGGCGCCTGACGCGGGTCACACCACCCGGCTGATCCATGCCTCGGCCGAGGTTGTCGCGCCGGGGCCCGCGTGGGAGGATGGTGCGGCTCGTCAACGAACACATGTTCGTTCTTCGACGGCTCTGGGCGTCCCGGCGCGCCCGGCGTGTCGATGGAGGCGTCGCCCGTTCGTCATCAGGGCAGACGGCGCCTCAACGGGCGCCGCGCGAGGCCCGTCCCCCCAGACGACAAAGGAGCAATCGATGCCCGAGAAGAGCGACTACCAGCCGGGGCAGCTGTCCTGGACCGACCTCACCTCCTCCGATCCGGATGCCGCGAAGGACTTCTACTCGGCGCTGTTCGGCTGGAGCTTCCAGGACATGGAGATGCCCTATGGCATCTACTCCGTGGCGAACCTCAAGGACACGACCGTCAGCGGGGTCATGGCTCAGGCCGAGGAGGTCAAGGCCAGCGGCGCCCCATCCGCCTGGAACACCTATGCCACGGTGGCCGACTGCGCCGCCAGCACCGAGGCCGCCGAGGCCGCCGGCGGCACGGTGGTGATGGGGCCCATGGCGCTGGAGCAGGTGGGCACCATGAGCGTCGTTCAGGATCCGACCGGTGCGTACATCTGCCTCTGGCAGGCCGAGACCCCGGGCGACGGCGCGGGCCTGGTCAACGAGCACGGCGCCTTCACGTGGGCCGAGCTGCTGACCGACGACCAGGAGGCCGCGGCGGCCTTCTACGGCGAGGTGCTCGGCTGGAGCGCGAACGACATGCAGACCCCCGACGGCCAGGACGGCAAGATCTTCGTCCTCGGCGACATCCCCGTCGCCTCGACGCGAGGGCTGCCGATGGAGGGCGTGCCGCCGCACTGGTTCACCTACTTCGCCCACGACGACGTCGACGCGGGCGCGGCGACGATCGCCGAGGCGGGCGGCACGGTCGTGATGGAGCCCTTCGACATGCCTCCCGGGCGGATCGCGGTGGCTCAGGACAACACGGGCGCCGGTTTCGCGATCATCACCCTGAACCCGGACTTCAGCCCGATGGGCTGACCCTCCGCCGGGTCACAGACCCGCGTCACGCAAGGCGACCTCGGCGGCGGCATCGCCGTCGTCGGGGTCGCGTCCGTACCCCGCCACGCCGCCCTCCACGTTGAGCACGACCGCGTCCCAGAGACCGAGCGTCGCGGGCCGGCGCACGCTCAGCGCGAAACCGTCGGGAAGGCGCGCCCCGAAGCGAAGGAGGCGCTCGGCGTCGAGCACGGCCTCGACCCGTGGTACCGGGTCGTCCGACACCGATCGCACGGAGTACGGATCTCCGTACCACCAGGTCTCACCGGCGGCGGGCAGGACGTCCACGCGGCCGGCGCGCACGTCGACGGGCTCCCTATCGGATGAGGCTGCGTAGCGCGCCAGGACGATCTCCGTCGGCATGGGAGCGATCCTAGGGGGCCGACTCAGCCGTCGTCACGGGAGACCGCTCCGCCGGAGCTACGCGACGAGCCCAACCGCAGCCGGCGCTCCTCGAACACCGAGCGCCAGTCAAGGGTGAGCAGCAGCCATACCACCAGCGCGACGGTCACGAGCGAGATGGCGACCGGAAGGGGGCCGAACGCGTCGCGCAGGCGGTCGGTGAGGTCGCCGGCGGCGACATTGGTGATGCCGACGCCGATGCCGTAGACGATGCTGCGACCCACCAGGTTGGCGCCGAAGACGATGCCCAGAGGCACGGCCAGCAGCCCGGCCGACGCGTTGATGGCCCAGGAGGGCGGCGGCGAGGCCGCGAGCAACGCGGCCATGCCCATGCGCCCTCGCCGGCCGGCCAGGCGCCCCGCCAGATAGGTCACGTTGTCGCGCTGGCGCGCGCCGAGGACGCGCGGACCGAACCGCCCGACCGTCCACGCCAGGCCGGTGCGAGCGACGGCCGCGCCGAGCGCACCCGCCGCCACGACGCCCACCGGAGAGACGTCGAACTCGAGCGCGATGACCGCGAGGACCACCCACGACGGAGGCCACGGCAGGGGGGTGGCCGCCATGACGGCGACCAGAAGCGCGATGGCGAAGTAGCTCACGCGCGGTCAGGGTGCCACAGCACCCCCCGGCGCGCCCGGCCACCGGGGCCCCACCCCGACGCTCAGGCGCGGCAGACGACACAATGGGGGCGTGCGTTGTCGCCTCGCCGCCGCCGCCCTGATCGTTCCCGCGCTGGCCGTCGCCTGCTCGTCGGGCGGCGACGAGGTGGCCGACCATCCCGGCTGCGACCCGGTGCCCGCGCTGGTCGAGAGCTACCAGGCCCAGGACTGGGACGCCCTCGACGCGGCGACCATCGAGATGCGCACGGCGATCGCGGCCGAGCCCGACCCGCGACTCGACGCCGTTCGCGACGCGGTCATCGGGCTGCGCAACGATGCGCTCGCCCAGACGCTCTGGATCCCCCCGGACGAGCGCGAGCTGACCGCGGAGCTGATCGCGGCCGATCCGGCCGAGCTCAGCGCCCGGGACCGGCGGCTGCGGGCGGAGATCCTCCGCACGCGGGTCGAGGGGGCCCCGGATCGCCTTCCCGACCCGCCGCGCAACGACGCCGGCGCCCGAGCCTTCCTCGCCGCCATCGAAGCCGCCTGCGAAAGCGGCTCCGGCTGACGAAGGATGATGGCCGGCGGCAGCCCGCCGCCGGCCATCGCGCGTCCCCCCGGACGCGACGGAGATACCGGCGCAGCGCCGGGATCGTCCGTCTCGCTAGATATCGACCACCGCAGGCCGGCGCGCCATCGCGCGCCCGTCACTCACGATGCGTGGGCGCTCGTCAGTCGGCGACCTGCAGTTCGCCGCGCTTCACCGCCACGATGGCGTGGTAGTGGATGGGGTCGCCGTTGGTCGCGTCGCGGTGCCGGTAGCGCTCGTTGGAGCGCACCTCCAGGGTACCCTCCTCGATGGCGCGGTGAATGAGCCGCGAGAAGCCCGAGCCCTCGCCGTTGAGGAACTCATCCTTGATGTTGAAGGCGATCCAGCCGCCATCGCCCACGAGGTTGAACGCCCCGGCGAACGCCTCCGGCGGGATGTCGCCGAAGCCCAGCGCGGCGACGCAGGTGAGGGCGGTGAAACGCTCGTCAGCCAGCTGCCGGCGCTCGTCGTCCGCGAGGTCGCTCATGTCGACCACGTGGTAGCCGTCGTAGACGTCGGGGCGGTCGCGCATCGCCGCGTCCCGTGCCTCGGGGATGATGTCCGCGCCGACAACCGACGCCACGCCCAGGTCCACGAGCTCCTGGCCCATGATCCCGTTGCCGGCGCCCAGGTCGAGCACCCTCAGGTCGGACGCCCGAAGCCCGGCTCCCGCGAGCTCGCGCTCGAGCTCGCCGCGGACGAAGGCCGGCGACGCGCAGCGCAGCACGTCGTAGAAGATGCACTCATACAGACCCTCGACCTCGAAGATGCGGTCGTAGTCGTGGAAGCGGACCTGCCGCCATTCCCCGTCCACGTGGGCGACGCACCATTCATCGTCCTGCTCCAGCCGATCTTTCGGCGGAAGCGCGATCTCAACGTCCGTGTCGATCGCGGTCGACCCGTGCGAAAGCGTCGTTCGGATGGCTCCGTTCCCTTCCTCGCTTGCGACCTGGCACGGACCGTCGGCACAGAGACCGCCGACGATTCGTGGAGCGACCGGCGCGAAGCCGACCGTGGCGGGACCGTCCCGCCATTCCACGCACTCAAGGAAGAGCGCACACGCCGAAGAGGCCCGGGTAGCGTAACAACCCCGGGCCTCACTCAGGCGGGGACTAGCGAATGCTCCGGCGCTCGAAGGCGGTCAGGCGCTTCCGCGACACCGATCGGAAAGCCGCGTAGGAGGGCTTGCGGCGCCCCGCCTCGTCGACCAGCCCGCCGGGCCAGAACTGGTTGTCCTGGTAGTTGAACTGCACGATCATCGCCACCGGCGGACGGCGCGTCTCGGGCAGGTTGAACATCTGCCGGATGTAGAGCGCCTGCTGACGGTTGGTGACCCGCGAGGCCCGGAAGGGCGTGCGCTTGGTCGTGTAGCCGGCCTCCGTGATGTAGATCGGCGCCCGGCGCGTGATCGGGTTGCGCGCGCGGTTCTTGGCGCGGATGAACTCCTCGATGCCGCCGGTGCGGTTGAGTCGCCTCAGGCGAGGGTTCCTGCTGTCGCCCCAACGCGGGAAGACGCCCTGGGGATTCGCCTTGCGCGGGCCGTTGGTGCCCGGATAGAAGTGGCCGCCGACCGCGTTGGCGCGGATGCTGCGGTCGTTGAGGAAGGCGTTCATCCACCGTCGGGCGGAGATGTTGCCGTTCCTGCCGCTGGAGTTCGGCCCCCAGCCGGACAGCACGATGACCGCCCGTCGGTTGGCGCGCTTGATCTGAGCGTAGCCGCGCTTGTGCAGCTGCTTTCCGCGGGCGATGTTGCTGCGCGAGCCCACCCGGAAGAACGACTTCAGGTTCGGCTCGTTCAGCAGCTCCCACATGTGGACGGCGCGGATGCGGCGGGGCGGGGCGTTGGGGTTCGGGGTGTCGCCGTCGTAGCGCTCGGCCGCGGCGAACAGGAAGTCACCCCAGTCCTTGACGCGCGGGGCGTGCGGGTTCCAGGGCACCTGGATGCCGCGCAGGACAGGGCGCTGCTTGCCGTTGGAGTAGGTGGGGAAGTCCCAGACGACGAACAGGGGCCGGATGCCCCGCGCCCTCAGGCCGTTGACGATCTGGTCGTAGCGCGACCAGTCGTAGGCCGGGTCGTTGTGGTTGCGCGGGTTCCGCGGGCGCCCCTGGGAGGCGATCTGAGCCCAGAGGAAGTTGATGCGCACGGCCTTCGGCTTGATACGACCGAGGTCGTTGAGGATCGACTCGATCTCCTGCGGCGACTTCTTCTGGATGACCGCGTCGCCGAGGCGGTCGTCCTGAATGGCCGCGGCGGCTCCGGCGCCGGTCGTGGGTACGGCGAGCGCCGTCGCGCCGGCCGCGAGAGCGGCGGCGGTTGCGATCTTCATGCCCTTCCTTCGAGCCATTCGTGTCCCCCCGGGGTTCATCGACGCGGTGATGCTAGATGCTCGCTCGCACCATGGTCGAGCTTCGCGGTTCGCCCGCTGCTCGAGCCGCGTTCGGGATTTGTGATTTCGCGCTCAGCGCCGTTCGTTGAAGAAGTCCTGCAGCACCGCGATCGAATCCTCGGCGAGCACTCCGCCGACCACCTCGACGCGGTGAAGCAGGCGCGGGTCCCTCAATGTGTCGACCACAGAGCCGGCGGATCCAACCTTCTGGTCCGGAGCGCCGTAGACGAGGCGTCCGACGCGGGCCTGCTGGATGGCGCCGGCGCACATCGGGCAGGGCTCCAGCGTGCAGTAGACCGCCGTCCCCGGCAGCCGCCACCCGCCAAGAGCCTGCGCCGCGGCGCGAAGCGCGAGGATCTCGGCGTGGGCGGTGGGGTCGGCGAGCGCCTCCCGCTCGTTGCGGCCGCTGCCGATGACCTCGCCGTCGTGGACGACGACGCACCCGATGGGAACCTCCCCGGCCTCCGCCGCCTCGACGGCCAGCGCCAGGGCCAGTCGCATGAAGTGCTCATCGCGCGGGAAGACGACCCGGGTCATGGCCCTCAGCAGGCCGGCGGCGCGCCGACGACGCGGCCGAACCCGGCACCGGCCCCCGTGAGCCGCCGGCCGGTGAAGACGACCTCCACCACCGCGGTGGAGCCGTTCGGGAGCGTGGCCGCGTAGCGATCGCCGACGAGCGGACGCACGCGCACCGGAACCGCCGTGCCACAGACCCTGGCCACCGTCTGCTCCACCACCAGGCGGTCGGCGCTCGTCAGCTGCGCGGGCCGATCGTCCGCGCCGCCCGGCGATGCCGGCCGCACGGCGATCAACGCGATCAACGCCACCCCGATCGCGACCGCCACCAGCACGCCGGCGCGCCGCAGCCGCGCCGCCTGGCGGGTACCCGACCACGTGGGAGCGGTGCGTTCGGGAAGGTCCACGAAGCGCCCGCAACGGGCGGGCGGCGCCACGAGCGCCACCGGCGCGAGGGCCATGAAGGCCACGATCCCCCAGAGGGTGGCGTCGTCGCTCGCCAGTCCGGCCATGCGCAGCGGCAGGACGAGCACGGGCCAGAGAAGAGCCGCGGCCACGGGCACCAAGGCGCGTTGCACGCGGCTCCACGACCGCCAGGTGCGCCAGGCCCGGGCCGACGGCGGTAGGGCGAGGTAGTCCGACACGCGCCGGCGACGCCACGCTGACAGCGCGGCCTCGCCCATCGGCCGTCCGCCGGGGCCGAGCTCCGGCTCCGCCTGTTCCGCCACCTCCGCCAGGAGTACCTCGATGAAGCGCAACCGCGACGCGTTGCGCTCGCGCTCCAGGCGCCGGCGCCGGGAGGCCCCGACGATGCCCAGGTCGCTGTGGCTCAGGTTCATGGGGTCATGGTTGCGCTACTCGGAGCCGGTGGCAATGCGGACGATCTCCTCGGGGTCGTCGCTGACCCGGAGGAGGCGCATGTCCTCGTCGTCGATGGCCCCCTCGTCGCGCAGATGCTCGCGGATCCAGTCGACCAGGCCGCACCAATGGTCGCGCCCGTAGAGCACCACCGGAAAGCTCAGCGCCTTGCCGGTCTGGATCAGGGTCAGCGACTCGAAGAGCTCATCGAGGGTCCCGAAGCCCCCCGGGAACACGACGTAGGCCTCGCTGTACTTCACGAACATCGTCTTGCGGACGAAGAAGTACCGGAACGGGATGTGGAGGTTGACGTAGTCGTTCACGCCCTCCTCCTTCGGCAGCTCGATGGTGCAGCCGATGCTCACGCCGCCGGCGTCGTCGGCACCGCGGTTGGCGGCCTCCATCATTCCGGGACCGCCGCCGGTCATGACCGCGTAGCCGCGCTCGGCCAACAGCCGGCCCACCTCTCGGCAGGGCCCGTAGAACTCGCTCGCCGGGCCCATCCGGGCACTGCCGAAGACCGTCACGGCGGGCCCGACCCGTGCCAGCGCGTCGAAGCCGTCGACGAACTCCCCGAGGATCCGCAGTGCGTGCCACGGGTCGCTGCGCACGAAGTCGGGGTCGGAGGGGCGGGTGAGCAGGCCGGCGTCGGCTTGGCGCATACCCTCGGCGCCCGGGCCCTTCGCCGTGAGGCGCCCCCGTCGTTGGCTCGATCCCATCCGGTTCCCCCCGCGTGGCCTCGCCGCGCTGCGCGGCATGTCGATCGGGAAAGCTAACGGGCGATGATCGGCACCTCGGGTGCGAGGGCCGCACCGCGAGCCGGACGGGCACGAGCCCGAGGGCCGGCGGGCGCCGTGGCCCGCGGCGCTTCGGCATGACAGGACGGATCCGCCCCGACCGAGCGCTCGCGGGGGTCGCGCCGCGACATCCGCGAGCGCGTTCGCGGGGGTACCCCGAGGTGGCCACCCGTCCGCGCCCACTCCACGGAGACCCGCTTCGATGATCACTCCCCGCACCCGCAGGCTCTTGCTCCTGTCTCTTATACACAT
>JARFPS010000162.1 GCA_029288175.1 Miltoncostaea sp.
GGCGGCCGCCACGCTGGGCGCGTACCTGGCCCTCGGCGCCACCTCCTACGGGGGCCCGGGCGCGGCCGCGGCGCTGGCGCAACGGGTTCCGGCCTACGCCGCCTGGAAGCTCGGGGTCTACACCCGGATGGCCCGTCGGCCGATGAAGGCCTGGGAGCGCACCGCGCGCTCCGCGACCCCCGCGATCGACCCACCACACCCACGCGCGGCCGAGACCGCCGGCCAAGAAAGGTGAGCATGCGCATTCTCCTGACCGGACACGAGGGCTACATCGGCGCCGTGGCGCGACGCGTCTTCGCGGACGCCGGCCACGACGTCGTCGGGCTCGACACCGGCTGGTACGTCGGCTGCGACCTCGGCCCCGCCCCCTCGCCGATCCCCTCCATCGAAAAGGACATCCGCGACGTCGAGGTGGACGACCTGGTCGGCTTCGACGCCGTGGCCCACCTGGCCGCGGTGTCCAACGATCCGATCGGCGAGCTGGACCCCGACACCACGTACGAGATCAACCACCGCGCCTCGGTGCGGCTGGCCGAGGTGGCCCGCCACGCCGGCGTGCCACGGTTCCTGTTCTCGTCGTCGTGCTCGCTCTACGGGGCCGCGGGCACCGACGCGCCGCTCGACGAGGAGTCGGGCTTCGACCCGGTGACCGCCTACGGGCACTCGAAGGTGCTGGCCGAGCAGGACATCTCGCCGATGGCCGACGACTCGTTCAGCCCCACCTACCTGCGCAACGCGACGGTTTACGGCAGCTCGCCGCGCCTGCGGGGCGACGTGGTGGTCAACAACCTCACCGGCATCGCCTTCGACACGGGCCGCATCGAGATGACCTCCGACGGCTCC
This sequence comes from Miltoncostaea sp., assembly GCA_029288175.1. GTDB lineage: Bacteria > Actinomycetota > Thermoleophilia > Miltoncostaeales > Miltoncostaeaceae > JARFPS01. The sequence continues at coordinate 844 of JARFPS010000162.1, forward strand.
CCCTGGCGCCCCCTGGTCCACGTGGCCGACGTGGCGAACGCCTTCCTGGCGATCGCCGAGGCCCCGCGCGACCTGGTGCACGACGAGGCGATCAACATCGGTCGCACGTCCGAGAACTACCGCATCCGCGACGTGGCCTCGATCGTCGAGAGCGCCCTGCCGGGATCCACGGTGTCGTTCGCCGAGGGCGCCGGCGCGGACAAGCGCGATTACCGCGTCGACTGCTCCAAGCTGGAGCGCCTGCTTCCGCACGCGACGCCCTCCCGCACGGTGGCCGACGGGGTGCGCGAGCTGATCGAGGACTACGGGCGCTTCGGCGTGACGCTCGACCAGATCAACGGCCGGCAGTTCACCCGCCTGCGCCGCATCGACGAGCTGATGGCCGAGGGGCGCCTGGACGAGAAGCTGCGCTGGCGTGCCGCCGTGGCCGCATGAGCGTTCCCGACCCCACGGCGCTCGGCGCCGAGATGCTCGCGCTCATGCACGAGCTCTGGGACCATCCCCGCAGCCTCACCGGCGACGGGGTGCGCCGCACCCTGGCCGGTCTCGACGGCCACGTGGCCGTCGAGATGCACGAGGTGCCCACGGGCGCGCACCTCTACGACTGGACGGTGCCCGAGGAGTGGACGCTTCGGCGCGCGTGGATCGACGGGCCCGACGGACGCCGGATCGCCGACACGGCCGAGGGCGCCCTGCACGTCGTGGGCTACAGCGAGCCGGGGCGGCACACGCTGCCGCTGGCCGAGCTGCGCGGGCATCTCCACACCCTGCCCGACTACCCGGACCGGGTGCCGTTCCGAACCAGCTACTGGAAGCGCGGCTGGGGCTTCTGCGTGAGCGAACGCACAGCTCGCTCGCTGGTCGAGGGCGACTACGAGGTGGTGATCGACGCCGACCTGGCGCCGGGCAGCCTCACCTACGGCGAGGCCGTCCTTCCCGGACAGGGCGGCGGCGAGGTCCTCATCTCGACGCCGATCTGCCACCCGGGACTGGCCAACGACAACCTCTCGGGGGTGGCGCTGCTCGCGGTGCTCGCGAGGGTGCTGTCGACGCAGGCGTCCCGTTGGCACACCTATCGCTTCCTCTGGAGCCCGGCCACGCTCGGACCGCTGGCCTGGCTGGCCGCCAACGAGGCCAACCTCGGCAAGCTCGTCGCGGGGCTCAGCCCGATGTGCGTCGGCGACCCCGGGCCCTTCACCTACAAGGCCAGCCGCCGCGGCGACACCCTGGTCGACCGCGCGGCGCGACTGGCACTCGCGCGGAGCGGAGCCGAGCACCGACTGCTGGACTTCGTCCCCTGGGGCGGCGACGAGCGACAGTTCTGCTCGCCCGGGTTCGACCTCCCGGTGGGCGCGCTGATGCGCACGCCCCCGGGTCACTATCCCGAGAACCACACCTCGGCCGACGACCTCGACTTCGTCACGGAGGAGGCGCTCGGCGAGAGCTGCCGGATGTATCTCGACGTCATCGAGCTGATCGAGGCCGACCGCCGCTTCCTCTCGACCTGCCCCAAGGGCGAGCCGCAACTCGGGCGCCGTGAGCTCACCAATCGCATGGGTGGACAGAAGGGCGACGACCACGAGATGGCGATGTTCTGGAATCTCAGCATGGCCGACGGCGAGCACAGCCTGCTGGACGCGACGGAGCGTTCGGGCCTGCCGGTCGCGACGATCAGGGACGCCGCCGAGGCGCTGGTGGGCGCCGAGCTGCTCCGCCCCGTCGAGACCCGACCGCGGCCGGTCGAGACCACCGGGGGCGACGCGGAGGCGGCGTGAGATGAGCGCCACAGAGCCGCTCGTCGCGGTCGTCACGCCGGTCTACAACGGCGCATACAGCCTTGGACGGGCGATCGAGTCGGTCCTCGCGCAGACCCATCAGAACTGGACGTTGATCGTCGCCGACAATCTCAGCGACGACGGGACCCTCGACCTGGCCAGGGCATATGCGGACGGCGACCCGCGGATCCGGGTCGAGGAGGGCGACGTGTTCCTCTCGATGCTCGGGAACTGGAACCGGGCCCTCTCCCACGTGCCCGCGGACGCCCCGTACGTGAAGCAGCTGAACGCGGACGAGGTGCTGCTGCCGACCTGCCTCGCCGAGATGGTGTCCCTCGCCGAGCGCCACCCGACGGTGGCCGTGGTGGGCGCGTACCGCAAGGAGGACCGGCGGATCGCCGCCGTCGACCTCCCGCTCGAGCGCGAGGTCGTCCCGGGCCGCGACCTCGTGCGCCACGCGCTTCTCGGCGGCCTCGACTACATCGGACCGCCGGGCTCGGTGCTGATGCGAGCCACGCCCGCCATGCGGGCGGGCGAGTTCTATGACCCGAGCCATTGGCCGCCCGGAAACCCGATGGGCTTCTGTCGTTGGTCGGTCGACAAGGAGCCGCTCTATGACCTGCTCGAGACCGGCGACTTCGGATTCGCGCACCAGCTCCTCACCTACTCCCCGCCCGATCCCGGCGGCCAAACGCCGTTCATCTGGCGTCTGCGGGCGCAGCAGCCGGGCGACCTGGAGCTGCTGATCACCTACGGCCCCCGGTTCCTCGGGCGCCGCGAGCTGCGCCGGGCGATCGGCCGCGCGACGGGCGCGTACTCGACGCTGCTCGTCAAGCAGGCGGCGAAGCTCCGGCCGTGGCGCGACGCTCCGTTCCGGGTCTTCCACGGCGGCGCGGCCGCCGCGCTCGCCGCCGGCCTGCGCCTGTCTCTTATACACATCTCCGAGCCCACGAGACTTGAATCCAAATCTCGTGTGGCGTGGTGTGGTTG
>JARFPS010000169.1 GCA_029288175.1 Miltoncostaea sp.
GTGTATAAGAGACAGTCGCGGGCTCGGCGCCGAGCAACTTGTGGGACAGCGCCGAGACGAGGGTCACGGCGACGGCACCGAAGGTCAGGTGGATCGCGTCCGTGTAGCCGGACAAGGCGAACCACAGCCCGGCAAGCAGGACCCACGTGACGACGAAGCTCAACGGCGAACCTCCCTTGCCCCTCGAGGGACGGGGAAGGTACAGGGGGAGGCGAGGCCGCGGAAGCCCGGTTGCGGGCAGGTCAGGGCGTGAGGCCGAGTCGATCGTGGAGCGTTCGCCAGAGAACGCCACGCGCGCCGTCGGCCTGGGGTGCGCCCAGAGGCCCGCCGTTCAGCGCGTAGGCGTGTCCGACGCGGCCGCCGCGCATCTCCGTCCGCGCGATCTCGAGCACCACCTCGCCCTCGAAGGGGGTCCCGGGCTCCGGCCGCGGCGCCCGTGGATGCTCGTCCAGGAGCCAGAGCAGCGCCCGCCAGTGCATGGCCTCGGGCTCCCGCCCCTCGGTGACGGCATGGCGCACGACCCCGCCGGCCGCGACCTGCTCGACGCTCCGGACCCGCTCCACGTCGGCCCCGGGGGGAGGCCAGAGCCAGCGCGGAACGCCGGAGGGCGGGTCCTGGGGGGGCGTGGGTCGCTCGGCGTACGGCACGCCCAGACTCTACACGCACGCGACCGGCGCGGAACACAGACACAAGTCTCTTTCCTAAAGAGACTTATGCTCGATCAAGTCAAAGCCCCCGGACGGTCGAAAGGGAGGGAGACCCGGAGATTCGCCCATGTCGCGCCGCGCCGCCCGCACTCGCCACCCCCTGCAGTCGCTCTTCCTGTTCGCGGTCATCTGCGCGATCGGCTACTTCGGCTGGCAGAACCGCCACCTCATCACGGGCTCGGCGAAGCAGCACCTGACCTCCCAGGAGCGATCCCAGATCCGTCAGATGATCCTCGACGAGTTCGGCGACCATCCCGACTTCATGACCGTTCGCGCGATCAGCTGGCGCCCGCACGAGCAGCGCTACCGCCTCGACGTCGAGCTCGACGACTCCTGCATGACCGCTCGCTCGATCTGCCACGAGATCGCCGCGTTCGTCGCCGCCGAGTCCGAGATGAAAGCCACCGTCATCGGCGTCGACTCCACCGGTCGCGAGCTCGGACGCGCCGTGACGTAGTCCTCGGGGCGCGTTCGTCCCCCGATTCCGCGCCGTCTCGCATCCGACCCGGTGGGTCGCACGACGGCCGGGGACGCGAGGTTGGCGTCCCGGTCGCGCCGGCTCCGACCTACTTGGAGGGCGCGGCGGAGACCAGCACGGGCCGGCCGGAGACCTCGAAGGCCTGGAAGCGGAGGCCCGCCCGGGCGAGGTCGAGGGTCGAGAGGCGGTGGGACGGCGTGACGCCGGGCGCAGACTCCCGCGCACCCAGGAACGGACTGTCGTCGCGCTGGAACAGCTCGAAGCCTGCGTCCAGAGCGACGCCCGCCTCACCGATCGTGCTGCCCTGCTGCCGCATGGCGGCCTCGAGCAGGTAGCCGACGTAGAGACGGGTCAGGAGTGCGGTCCCGGCGGCGCCCTTCAGACGCACGACCTCGATCCCGAGCACACCGTCCAGCCCGTCGAGCGCAACGAAGCCGGCCTGGTGCTCGACGGTCCATGCGCTCCGATCGGTGCGCACGGCGGCGAGCGCGCGAGCGACCCACGGATGTGCCGGTCCCTCGTGGGACTGGAAGAGCTCGAGGAGCGAGAACGCGGCGAGGTGCTGAGGCTGACTGCCCATCCGCGTGCGGACCTGGGCCTCGACCGCGCGCTGTAGCTCGGCGTCGGGCGCCCCTCGGCTCAGCAACGCCCGGATCGTCGGCCCGGCGATCCACTCGGTCAGGATCGGTGCCGACACCTCGCGCCGGGTCCCGACGCGGACCACGCGACACGGCACGTTCTCCCGCCGCTCCATGTCCGGCGCCGCCGGCAGCAGGATCGGCTCGGCGACCATCCGGTCGGTAATGCCCCCGGCAAGCAGCTGCCCGGCCGGAATCAGGATCGGCTTCGGGTTGCCCCGGACGAACGCAACCAGGGTGTCCGGGTCGACGCCGGACTCGTCGAAGCGGAGCCAGCCTTCGCGCTGGGCGCGGAGCGGATCGAGCGCGTCGACCGGTGCGCCGATCCGGTCGCCCGAGCGAAGCTTCGCCTGGTGCTGCGGAATGCCGCGGATCACGAGCCGCGAGTCAGCGGCGACGCTGCCGGGGCTCGACGGCGAGACGAGGATCGGCGACGCCTCCTCGATCGAGCGTGAGCTCCCCTCTTCGAGACCCGGGATCGGGCGCAGCATGTCGCGGACGGCGAGGCCGATCGGCGAGCCGTCGCGGACCTCGCCCGGCGACGCGCTCGACGGGGCACTGGGCGCCACGGTCTCGTGCGTCGGACGCCGCCAGCGGGCAAACCACCCGTTGGCCGCGGCGAACCGATAGGCGGAGACGCTGAGCACGCGCTCTTCGCCGTCCCCCATCGTCACGTGCACGGCGCTTTCGCCGACGCGCGCCTCGACCGCCTGCTCACGCCCCAGGCGCCGCGCGAAGACCTCGAGCCGAGCCAGCTGGGCGGTGTCGAGGGCCGTGCGCTCGATGACCTCGTCGACCGGACGCGCCTCGCGCTCCAGACCGCGAAGCGCCTGGACGTCCCGCGTGACCGCCAGGCTCGGCAGATCGGCAAGAGGAGCAGGGAGGTCCAGCGAGGCCAGAGCCTCGGCGTCGAACGACACGTCCGCGAGCGCGACCGCCTCGGGCGTCGACGTCGCCGGCTCCCACGCGACGCCGAACGCGATTCCGAGGCCGAGCGCGAGCAGCACGCAGGCGGCGGCGGCCAGGTGCATCATGCGCAGGACCCGGTCGTCGACACGCCGGCGGTGACTCGTCTCGGCCACGCGCGCCAGCACGGCGTTCTGGATCCGAGGACGCGGTTCCGCCTCGACGGCGGATCCCGTGTCCCACGCGCGCAGGACGGAGGACAGCCCTTCGAGACGGGCCAGGCGCTTGCGGCAACGGCCACAGGCGTCGAGATGGGCCTCGAGCCGGACCTCTTCGGCGCGGGTGAGCTCGCGGTCGAGGTGCGGGCCGAGCATCGGCTCGTACACATCGCAGGGCACCACCGGCCGGCGCCCGTCGTCGGCGGGCGTCGCGAGGGGATCAAGGGGGTACGTCATGCCGACCCTCCCCCGAGCTCCTGCGACCACTCGCGACCGACGGACGTGCGCGCGAGCGATCGCGCGAGCAGCTTCCGCCCCCGGTGCAGCAGGACCTTCACCTCGTTGAGCGAGATGTCCATGACCTCCGCGATCTCGCGGTAGCGCAGCCCCTCGAACTCGCGTAGGCCCAGAGCCTTGCGAACCTGGATGGGCAGCGCCGAAAGCGCCTCGTGGACCGCGTCCTTGGCCTCGCGCGCCTTCATCGAGGCGTCGAGATCGTGCGCGTCGGACAGCGGCTCGAGCTCCGTCCCCTCCGACGCGAGGGGGTCGAGCTGGACGGCGTCGATCGCCTTGCGGCGCTTGCGCTTGCGCAGGACGTCGAAGCAGAGGTTGGCCAGCACGCGGTAGAAGTACGTCTTGAAGTGTCCGCGAGGCTGGTACCGGGCGGCGCTTCGGAACAGCTTGACGAAAAGCTCCTGGGTCACGTCTTCCGCCGTGTGGTGGTTGCGGAAGATGCGATAGGCGTAGCGCTGCCCGGCGCCCTGGTAGCGGTGCATGAGCTCCTCGAGGGCGGCGGTGTGTCCGCGACCGCAACGGACCATGAGCTGGTCGTCGGTCTGCTGTTTGTGCGGACGAAGGGCCATCGGTGATGCCATGCCTCTCTGGAAACGCACCGCCGGCGCGGTTTCAGCATCTTCATCCTACTTCTTCGACCCAAATCCGCCCCCGGCCGGACGCCACCCGTAACTGTTTTCCTGCGATACGGATACGAGCACCGGAGGGCCGCTGTGAAGATCCTGGTCATTGACGACGACGAGGACGTCCGCCAGAGCCTGGACTTCGTCCTGCGC
>JARFPS010000261.1 GCA_029288175.1 Miltoncostaea sp.
CGATCAGCCGCAGCGCGGCCTCGGCGAGCTCGGCGTGGGCTTCCGCCGGGGCGAGCAGGCCGGTGCGTCCGTGGCGGACGACCGTGGGCACCCCACCCACATCGGTCGCCACCACCGCGACCCCGCTGGCGAGGGCCTCGATGAGGCTGACCGGGGTCCCCTCGTTGTCCGAGGTCAGCATGACCACGTCGCTGGCCGCGTACAGCTCGGGCGTCTCGCGGACGAACCCCGGCCATACGACGCGATCCGCCAGGCGACGGCCGGCGGGATGGGCCCGCAGCTCGTCCCGGAGCTCGCCGTCCCCCGCCATGCAGAACCGGACCTCGGGGTGGCGCTCCGCCATTGCACCAGCCGCGTCGAGGAAGACGTCAAGACGCTTGATCGGTACGAAACGCGCCGCGATGGTGACGAGCGGCACCCCGGCCGGGACGCCGAGATCGCGGCGCATCCGGTCCCGCGCCCCTGCGCGCTCCTCGCCACGCATGTCGAAGCGCGACAGGTCGAAGCCGAGGGGCACGACGCGGATCTGCTCGGGGCGGCCGATCCCGCGATCGAGGAGGTCGCGCCGGACCTCGTCGGACACCGCCACGAGCACGTCGGTGCGCCTCGCCAGGAAGCGCTCGATCTCGGTGAACAGCCGCTCCTTGCGCGGCGAGAAGTACCCCGCGAGCACGTGGCCGTGGAAGGTGTGGACGACCAGCGCCGGACGCCGGCGCCCGGCGAGCCAGGCCGCGACTCGCCCGACGGTCCCGGCCTTGGCGGTGTGCGTGTGCAGGACGTCAGGCCGCTCGCGCCGGATGACCTTCCGCAGCGTGAGCGCGGCGCGCAGGTCAAGGAGCGGATCGAGCTCACGCTGGAGCGTGGCGAGGTGGCGCGGTCGCACTCCGAGCTGACGAGCCAGCGGGTCCATCGTTCCCTCGCGCTCGGCTTCCACGCCGCGCACCAGCAGCGTGTCGTAGCCCCGCTCCTCCAGCTCGTCGGCAAGAGTGATGGCCTGGATGGCGGGGCCGCCGATGTTGAGGCGGGCGATGACACGAAGCACCCGCCGCGACGGGGCGCTCATGCGGCCACCGGCTGCGTGGACGGCGGGGTGAGCCGCTGGGGTCGCTCCAGCTCGCGCAGCCACCGCTCCAGCGTGAGGAGGGTCCAGAGCCGGGCCCCATGGTCGCCGCGACCCTCCGAGTGCTCGCACCACAGGCGCTGAACCAGGCCGGGGCTCAGCACCTCGCGCGAGCGGGCGTCGGACGACAGCAGCTCGTCCTGCACCAAGGGCGCGAGCGGCCCTCGGAACCACTGGCTCAGCGGAACGCCGAACCCGTGCTTGCGCCGGTTCCAGATCTCCTTCGGAAGCAGCGGCCAGAACGAGCGGCGCAGCAGCGGCTTGACGTGGCGCAGCCCAACCTTGCGCCGCGCCGGCACGCGCGCCAGGCGCTCGATGAGCGCGGTGTCGAGGAACGGCGAGCGGGTCTCCAGGCCGTGGGCCATCGACATGCGGTCCATCTTCACCGCGAGATCGCCCGGCAGATAGGTCTTGAAGTTGGCGTAGAGGATCCGGTCCAGCTCCGGCAGATCGGCCGCCCGCCGGTAGCAGGCCTCCATGGGCTCGGCGGGGTCGTGCTCGGGCTCGCCCACCGCCTCGCGCACCAGCTCGTCGCTGAAGACCGCGGTCCAGGCGCGGTACCGGTCGAGCACCGGCCGCTCAGCTCCGGCCAGGAAGCGCTCGGCCCGTCGTCGGTGGTTGAAGTAGCCCCCCTCGGGGAGGGCGCCCGTGGCCCGCTGCGCCAGGCGCGCGGCCCCCGCAGGCACATGGCCCCCGATGGCCGCGGCCGCGAAACGCTCGTAGCCGGCGAAGACCTCGTCGCCGCCGTCGCCGTTCAGCGCCACGGTGACGTGCTCCCGCGCGAGGCGACTGACCAGGTAGGTGGGGATGGCCGAGGAGTCCTGGAAGGGCTGGTCGTGATGCCAGAGCAAGGCGTCGAGCAGGGCGAGCGCGTCAGCGCGCACCTCGAACTCGGTGTGGTGGGTGCCGAAGTGGTCGGCCACCCTGCGCGCGTAGGAGCGCTCGTCGAACGACGCGTCGTCGGGAAAGCCGATGCTGAAGGTGTGCACCGGCTCATCCGCCAGCTTCGCCATGAGCCCCACGACCAGCGACGAATCGACCCCGCCCGAAAGCAGCGCGCCCAGCGGCACGTCGGAGACGAGACGCCGGCGCACGGCGTCCTCCAGCAGCTGGCGGACCGAGGCCTCAAGGCTCTTGCTCGGCACCCCCTCGCGCCGGGCCAGCTGCGTGGGCCAGTCCCAGTACTCGACCGGGTCGCCCACGCCGCGCTCGTCGGCCACCACGTAGGAGGCCGGCGGCAGCTCGCGCACCCCCGCGTAGAGCGTGTGGGGGGCGGGCACCCAGCCGTAGGTGAGCAGCTCGGGCAGGCGGGTGAGGTCCGCGCTCGTGTCGACCCACGGCGCCAGGCGGAGCGACTTGATTTCGGACGCGTACGTGAGTCGACCGCCGTCGGCCGAGTAGAAGAGCGGCTTCTTGCCGCTACGGTCGCGGGCCAGCAGAGTGCGCGCCATGCGCCGGTCGGCGACGGCGAAGGCGAACATGCCGTCGACGTGGCGCACCACGTCCTCGCCCCACTCCTCGTAGCCGTGCACGATGACCTCGGTGTCGCCGGCGGAGCGGAACACGTGCCCCTTGGCCTGCAGCTCCCGGCGCAGGTCGCGGAAGTTGTAGATCTCGCCGTTGAAGGTGACGGCCACCGAGCCGTCCTCGTTGAGAATGGGCTGGTCGGCCACGTCGGAGAGGTCGATGACCTTGAGGCGCCGGTGGCCGAGCCAGGCGCTCCATCGGCCGTTGCTCAGAGTGGTGTCACCGCGCCCATCGGGCCCCCGGTGCGCCAGCACGTCGACCATGGGGTCGCGCTCGGCCGGAGGCAGCTGGGCGTCGACCCCGGCGACGCCGACGATGCCGCACATCAGGCGTCGTCGCGGGCGTCGGTGGGCGACGGCATCTCGTACGAGCGGACGATCTGACATCGCGTGCCGGCGCGGCGGCAGGTCTCCTCGACGCGATCGAGGCGGTCGAGCGGCGCGTCCGGAATCGACACGTAGACGATCTCGGGTCGGAAGCGGTCGAGGATGAGCTCCATCTCGGCGGTGGTGCCGACCACGGGAACCCCCTGGGCGCGCTGCGCCTGCTTGGCAGGGTCGTCGTCGATGAAGCCGTCGACCGAGTACTCGCCCCGGGTGCGCAACTCGCGTAGGAGCGAGTTGCCCGCGTCGCCGGCGCCCACGATGAGCGCGGACGGCACGCCGCTGCGGTCGCGCATGCCGCTGAGCCACTCGCCGAGCGCACGTTCCGCCAACCTCGATCCCGCGATGAACACGAAGCAGAGCAGAGCGTTGATGACGAAGACGGTGCGCGAGTAGCCGTCGAAGCGGTAGACGAGCGTCAGCACGACCACCAGGGCCGCCTCCGACACCACCACAGCCTTGAAGACGTTGATGACGTCGCGGGTCCCGGCGTAGCGCCACAGGCCCCGGTAGAGCCCGAAGTACGAGAACGCGACGTACCGCGCCACGATCAGGAACGGCAGCGACTCGATGATGAGCGTCTCGTTGAACTCCGAGGGCAGCTCGTCGTAGCGGAGGATGTACGCCAGGTAGTAGGCCGCGACAATCAGGACGAGGTCGACCAGCCCCTCCACGAAGCGTCGCTTGTGCAGGCGATAGGTCTCGATGGAGAGCCAGGTGCGGCCCTCGGGCGCGGTCTCCGGCGGCCGCCGGTCGCGCTGCTTGCTGGCCCTCACGAGAAAGAGCGCGAAGTGCACCAGCACGGCCGCTGCGAGGCCGGCGCCGACCAGCACCGCGGCGAAGCTGTCGTACTGGGTGTAGAGCAGCGAGGACGCGCCGATGGCCGCTGCGGCGGCGATGAGGAGCAGCACGGCGCGGCGCTCCGAGAGCCCGTAGATCACCAGGCGATGGCTGGTGTGGTCGCGACCGCCCTCGTAGATCGGCCGCCCCTCGATCATCCGCACCACCGAGACCAGCGCGGTGTCGAGGATGGGGATCGCCAGCACGAGCACCGGAACGGCGATGGCCGCGATGATCGACGACGCGTGGTTCCAGCTCGCCGCCAGCGCCAGCCAGGCGAGGGCGAAGCCCAGGAACTGGCTGCCGCCGTCGCCCATGTAGAGCGTGGCCTTGCCCTTGAGCTTCAGGTTGAAGGGCAGGAACCCGAACAACGCCGCGACCACGATGGCGGCGATGCCGACGACCTCGTTGATGCCGGCGATCGCGGCATGGACCCCCAGGAGGCCGACCGCGATGACACCGACGCCGCCCGCCAGGCCGTCCATGTTGTCCAGCAGATTGACGGCGTTGGTGATGGCGATCACCCAGACGAAGGTGAGGATCGCCGCCAGCGGAGTGATGTCGATGATCTCGACCGAGGTGCCGCTGACCAGCAGCACCGACGTGGCCATGATCTGGCCGATGAGCTTGTTGAGCGGCTTCAGGCCGCGGAGGTCGTCCCAGACGCCGACCGCGCCCATGATGGCCGCGCCGGCCAAGAAGCCCGCCGCCCGCTGACTGTCGATGATGCCGCCGATCGCCAAGATGGCGGCGCCTGCACCGAAGCCGAGCATGATCGCCAGCCCGCCCAGGCGGGGCACGGCGTCGGTGCGCCAGCGAACTTCCCCCTCGACCACCTCGCGGGTGCCGAGCCGGCGACGGACCACGATGGCGCAGCCCGTCAGCGACAGGGAAAAGGCCGCGAGCGCGGCGAGAAACTCGATCAACTCTCCGCCACGGGGACGGGCGAGCGCTCGGCGATCACATCGTCGAGGATCGTGTCCAGATCGCGCTGGGGCTCCCAGCCGATCGCCCCGCGGATCTTCTCGGTGGACGGCACGCGGTGCAGCATGTCCTCGAAGCCGGGCCCGTAGGCCTCCTCGTAGCTCATAAAGACGATCTCCGACGTGCTCCCCGTCCGCTCCTTCACGGCGGTGGCAAGATCCGCAATGCCGATGGGCGCGTTCGCACCGACGTTGTAGATCTGACCCATGGCCGGCTCATGCTCGGGCAGGCGCACGAGGGCCTCGATGGTGTCGTGCACGTGGCAGAAGCAGCGCGTCTGGGCGCCGTCGCCGAACACCTGGATCGGGCGGCCGTCCAGCGCGGCTTGGACGAAGGCGGGCACGACCATGCCGTACTCGCCGGTCTGGCGCGGTCCCACGGTGTTGAACAGGCGCACGATCACGACCGGGAGCTGACGCTCGGCGTGGAACGACAGCGCCAGGAACTCGTCGATGGCCTTGGACCCTGCATAGCCCCAGCGGTTGATCGAGGTGGGGCCGTAGATGCGCTGCGAGTCCTCCGCAAGCGGCTCCAGCGACCGGTGGTCGCCGTAGACCTCCGAGGTGGACGCCACGAGCACGGGCTTGCCGAAGCGCGCGCAGTAGTCGAGCACGACCTCGGTGCCGCGCACATTGGTGATCAGCGTCTGGACCGGCTTCTCGACGACCAGGCGCACGCCGACGGCAGCGGCCATGTGCCACACGGCGTCACAGCGGTGGACGAGGCTGTTGACGACCGGTTCGTCCAGGACAGACTCCACGACGAGGTGGAAGTCGGTGCGCTCGCGAAGATGGACGACGTTGTCCTCCGACCCCGTCGAGAGGTCGTCGAGCGCGAAGACCTCCCAGCCCTCGGCCAGCAGTCGGTCACAGAGATGGGAGCCGATGAAGCCCGCGCCGCCCGTGACCAGCGCGCGTCGCTTCCTTCCGCTGTTCGTCGGATTCGGCACGCGCGCACCCTACCGCGCGGCCCCATCCGTTCGTAAACCGCCCAGGCCGAGGTTAGGCTCCCGCGATGCGGACCGTGGTGACGGGCTGCGCGGGCTTCATCGGCTCGCGCCTGAGCGAGGCGCTGGTGGCCGACGGGGCGACGGTCGTCGGAATCGACGCCTTCACGCCCTACTACGACCGCTCCGATAAGGAGCGGAACCTCCGCGCGCTGGAGGGTGAGCAAGGCTTCTCGCTGGAGGAAGTCGACCTCTCGACCGCCCGGCTGGCCCCGCTGTTCGCCGACGCCGACGCGATCTTCCACCTGGCGGCCCAGCCCGGCGTGCGCGCGAGCTTCACCGACTTCGACCACTACGTGCGGCACAACCTGCTCGCCACCCAGCGAGTGTTCGAGGCGGCCAAGGATGACCGTGTGCCCCGCGTCGTCTGGGCCTCGTCGTCCTCGGTCTACGGCGACGCGAAGGACTACCCGCTGCGCGAGGGACGGACCGCGCTCGAGCCGCTGAGCCCGTACGGCGCAACCAAGAAGGCATGCGAGGACCTCGCCCGTATCTATCGCGCGCGCGGCTGCGAGACCGTCGCGATGCGGTACTTCACGGTCTACGGACCCCGCCAGCGGCCGGACATGGCGACCCGCAGGTTGGTCGACGCCGCGCTCGACGGCCTGGTCTTCCCGCAGTACGGCGACGGCCAGCAGTCGCGCGACTTCACCTTCGTCGACGACATCGTGGACGCCACCGTGCGCGCCGCGAGCGCGGAGAACCCGTCTGCGATCTACAACGTCGGCGGCGGCGAGGAAGCCACGCTCGCGTCGGTGATCGCCCTGGTCGAGGAGTTGTCGGGGCACTCGGTCGACGTCGACCGACGCGAGGCGAGCCGGGGCGACGTGCGGCGCACCGCCGCCGACACCTCCCGAGCGCGCACCGAACTGGGCTGGACGCCCCGCACTTCGCTGCGCGACGGGATCGCCGCCCAGGTCCGCTGGGCGACCGAGGTGCGCTCAGGCGTCGCCTGAGCCGCCCGCCGGACGGCGGGCCCACACCGCCACAGACGGGAGCAGGGGTTCGCGCACGGCCGGGTCAACAGCGGCCAGCGCCGGCCCGAGGGCGCCCTCCCAGGCGACGACCTCGTCGAGGAGGCGCTGGCCGTCCTCGTCGTCCGGGGCGAGCTTGAGCAGCGCCACGGCGTCGGGGGCGTTGTGGTGCGTCACCTCGTCGATGGCGAGGCCCGCCCGGCGCATGGACGCCACCACGGCGTCGAGCGAAACGTAGGAGGTCCACCGGGTCGCCGGAATGGCCATGCGGGCCACCGGGACGCGCGCGGCAGCCACATGCGCGCGCTCGCGCCACGAGCTGGGCGTGAGGGCGTGGCCGAGGTCGTAGAGGTGTACCACCCGGCCACCGGGCGCGGCGCAGGCGGCGGAGTACGCCAGGAAACGGTCGAGGTGCTTGACGTGCTCGAGGACGCTCAGCGAGATCACGGCGTCATGGCCCGCCAGCACGCGCCCGTCGCGCGGAGGCACGAGCTCGTTCAGCACCCGAGCCCGCGCGGCGTGTGGCGCCAACCCACGCCGCGCCTGCTCGGCGTCGAT
>JARFPS010000048.1 GCA_029288175.1 Miltoncostaea sp.
GTCGGCGTCGGCGCCATGCTCATGTTCCATGTGTTCGTCAACATCGGAATGACTGTCCGCATCATGCCTGTTACGGGGCTGCCGCTTCCGTTCATGAGCTTCGGGGGGAGTCACACGCTCGCGACGTTCGCGGCGCTGGGCGTCCTCTTGGGCATCCATCTCCGCCGAGGAACCCCGGCGCCCGCCAGCACGTGAGTCTCGTTGCGCGAGCGGTCGGCGCCGCCAAAACCGCGCGGCCCTTCCTGCGGCGCCTGGCGGCGGCCCATCGCGACGCCGACAGCGACGTCGCCGTTGCCGTGGTGCCGGGCGAGCGCGTCGCCACCGAGCGCTTGGAGGATCTGCTCGGCATCCCCGCCACGCGCGCCGGCGAGGGGGAGGGCAACCACGCCATCTTCGCGCCGCCGGAGCAGGGCAGGGACGAGGACTTCGTGGAGGGGTTGGCGGAGCGCGTGCGACGCGGCGACAAGGGGTCGGCCGTGCTGGTGGGGCCCCGTCACGTGCGCCGGCCCATCGAGCGCCGGCTGGCCGAGCGGCGCGTGGGTGTCAGTTCCACCATCCAGGTGCCCACGCTGGACGGCCGCTACGGCGACGTCACGGCCCGGCGCATCGCGCACTCGCTGGGGTCCGACCGCGTGGCCGCCGGCAAGCGCTATCCCAAGCTCCGGCCGGCCGTGGCCGACGTCATCATCCGCGACTCGGCCAGGAGGGCGGCCATCGCCGGCACCCTGCCACTGCCCGGGGCCGATCTGCCCGCGCTCTTTGCGATCCAGTTCAACATGGTCATCCGCCTGGCCGCCCTGTACGGCCATGACCTCGACGCCGAGCGCCTGGTGGAGGTCGGCGTCGTCGGTGGTTCCGGCTTCGCGTTCCGGGAGGTGGCCCGCGCATCGGCGTCGGCCGTGCCCGGCGCGGGCTGGGCGGTCCGCGGCGGGGTCGCCTACGGCGGCACCCGCGCGCTCGGAGAGGCCGCCCGCATCAGATTCGAACACGGAGGAGATCTCATTCCCGAGAAGGCGAACGCCGCGGTGCGGGACGCCATTGCCGGGGTGACCGGCAAGTGAGCACCCGAACCCGCCGACGGCGGCGACCGAGCAGCAGCGGTGGCGGCACCAGCACCCGCAAGAAGCCGGTCAAGAAGATCCTGGTGTCGGTGGACGCGGCGGAGACCCGCGTCGCCATCCTGGAAGACGGCAAGACGGCCGAGTGCTACATCGAGCGGCGCGGCCAGCAGTCGTCGGTCGGCCATGTCTGGAAGGGCAAGGTCACCAACGTGCTGGCCGGCATGGAGGCCGCGTTCGTGGACGTGGGTCTGCCCAAGAACGGCTTCCTCCATGTGGACGAGGTCGTGGCGATGGGCGTGCCGAAGCACAAGCGCAAGATCGCCGAGCTGCTCAAGAAGGGCGACGACATCATCGTCCAGGCGACCAAGGACGCCATGGGGACCAAGGGTGTGCGCCTGACGATGCAGCTCTCGCTGGCGGGCCGCTACCTGGTCTACGTGCCCTATGGCGACGGGGTGGGCATCAGCAAGCGCCTGAGCGACGACGAGCGCACCCGACTCAAGTCGATCTGCGGTGCCATTCACAAGGCCGAGGGCGGCATCATCGTGCGCACGGCCGCCGCGGGGGCTTCGGCCGAGGAGCTTCAGCGCGACCTGCTGCACCTGGTGCGCCTGTGGGCCGCGCTTCAGCAGCGCGGCGACGCGGCGGCCTCGCCGGCGCTCCTGTACACCGAGGCGGACATCTCGCTGCGCGTCATCCGCGACCTGCTCAACGACGATGTCGAAGCGGTCGTCGTGGACCAGCCCGAGCAGCACGAGCGGATCCTGAAGTTCCTGGCCAGGACCTCGCCCGAGATGGCCGACCGGGTCAGCCTCTATGACGGCGACGGCGACATGATGCGCCAGATGGGCGTGGAGGCCGCGATCGACTCGACGCTCGACAGGCGGGCCCCGCTTCCCTCGGGCGGCTACCTGATCATCGACGACACCGAGGCCATGACGGTCATCGACGTCAACTCCGGCCGCAACGTGGGCAAGGGGCGGAGCCGGCTGGAGGAGACCGTCACCCGCACCAACCTCGAGGCGGCGAAGGAGGTGGTGCGTCAGCTCCGACTTCGCGACATCGGCGGCATCATCATCATCGACTTCATCGACATGGACGACGTCGAGAACCGCAAGGCGCTGAAGGCCGCCTTGGACGAGGCCCTGGAGGCCGACCGCACCCGCACCTTCGTGGTCGACATCTCTCCGCTCGGTCTGGTCGAGATGACCCGTCAGAACGTCTTCGAGGGCCCGCGCGAGATCATGTGCGAGCCCTGTCCGGAGTGCGAAGGGGAGGGCAGCGTGCTGACCCTCGACACCCTGGCCGTGCACGTCGAGCGGCGCCTCCGATCGGAGCTCCCCTCCGCGGAGTCCAACGGGACGCCCGCGTCCGTGCGCGTTCACCCGCGCATCGCCGACCTGTTGGAGGAGGAGGGCGGCGAGCGGCTGGCGGCCCTCATCGACGGAACGGGTAAGGACGTGAAGCTGGTGCGCGACGAGGAGATCGCCCCCGGCGACTTCCGGCTGGGTGAGGCCGAGAAGGGGTCGCGCCGCCGCTGAGCGGAGGCCGACGACCCCCGGGCGCCCGGGGGTCGTCTCACGGCCTCAGCGCACCTGGGCGACCATCCAGAGGAATCCGAACGTCTGGTGCGGGACGTATCCGCGCACCCTCCGCGACACGACGTCGTGGCGGACGGTGTTCGCGAACGGCGCCCACGGCGCGCGGGCCAGCACGGCCCGCTCGGCGGCGTTCCACGCGGCGGCCCTGCGCGAGGGGTCGAGCGTGACCCGGGCGCGCGAGATCAGCCGGTTGACGACCGGAACGTCGAAGCGCGAGTAGTTCAGCGAGCCGGCGCGGTCGCCCGCCAGCAGTGTGTCGAGGTAGTCGGCGCCGTCGGGCACGTTCTGATGCCAGCGGGCGTAGCCCATCTGCACCCGGCTGCCCGGATCGCCATAGGCCCGCAGGAGGCGCGAGCGCGACTCGAGCCGCACCGCGGCCCGCAGCCCGATCCGGTTGAGCGTCGCGGCGACCGCCCGCGTGGCCGACGCGGACGGGTCGGTGGTCTGGCCCCACACCGTCACGAGCGTCCCGCGGGCCCCGGACGCGTTGACGGCTCGCCGCGCGGCCGCCAGGTCGGGCCGCTCGACGGGCGCGCGCCGGTATCCGGGGATGCCGGGGGGGAGGATCTGGGCGGTCGGCACCGCGTTGCCGCGGAACATCCGCGCCAGCCGCGATCGATCGATCGCGGCGTCCACCGCGCGCCGCACCGCCGTGCTCGTGAACGGGGCGGTGCGGGTGTTCATGAAGAAGTAGTAGACCGACCCCTCCGTGTAGCGGCGCAGGCGGGCCCCCGAGTCGCCGCCGGCGAGGGCTCGGCGCTCGGACGAGCTCGGCGCATCCTGCGCGTAGTCGAGACTCCCGCGCTGGATCGAGCGAAAGGCCGAGGAGCCCGTGGCGCCGAAGCGGACGTCGATCCTGTCGACCTGGCCCGGGGCGAGCTCGCCGCGTCGCCGGTACTGGCGCGAGCGATCGAGCACCAGCCGCTCCCCGGCATCGTAGGACGACACCGTGTAGGGCCCGGCGCCGGGCAGCGGCCCCCGCGACTCGCGGCTCGAGGTCTCCCGGGGCACGACGTGCGCGAAGGGCAGGGCCAGGGCGCGGAGAAAGGTCGGGTCGGGTCGCGACAACCGGATCTCCAGCGTGCCGGCATCGTCGCGGGCGACGATCCCCGAGATGCCTCCGCGCCCGCTGCGCTCGAAGCTCCGGGCCCCCGCGATGCCCCGGTAGAGCACCCGGGCGCGCGAGGCGCCGGTGAAGAGCCGCTCGATGCTCGCCTTCACGTCGGAGGGTTTGACCGGGCGGGTTGTGCTTCCTGAGAACCGGAGGCCCGGTCGCAGGCGGAACACGTAGCGTCGCCCGCCGTCGGACACCGAGGGCAGGGAGGCGGCCAGATCCGGAACCGGCACCGCGCCCGCGCTGCCGGCGCGCCGACGGAAGGCGAGGAGCCCGGCCCCGGTGTTGCTGAGAATCTGCCAGCCACGAGCCGAGTAGGCGAACGCCGGGTCGAGCGAGTCGGGGGCGTCCTCCGCGGAGACCCGCAGCGTCCCGCCGGGTTCGGCGGTCGCCGGAGTCCCCGCCGGCAGGGTGAGGCCGGTGGCCACGCCCAGGGCGGGTACGAGGAAAGCCAGTCGGCGCCGGGCGAGAGGCCTCACGGACATGGGTTTCTCACAGTCCTTCCGCGCAAGGTCAAGCCGGCGAGGTGCGCGCGGCCCGGCGCATCGCTAGACTCCCTCGCTGGATCACGGCTGGGAGAAGCATGTCGTACGCGGTCATCGCCCTCGGGGGCAAGCAGTATCGGGTTCGCAAGGGCGACCGTCTGGTGGTCGATCGCCTGGGCCATGAGCCGGGCGACGAGTTCGAGCCGACGGTGCTCGCCAGCGGCGACGGCGAGGGCATCTCGGATGGCGGCTCGGTGAAGGCCGTCGTCGAGGAGCACCTGCTGGGCAAGAAGATCCGCGTGTTCACGTACAAGCCGAAGCGCAACTCGAGCCGGCGGCGGGGCCACCGCTCGCGGCTCACGCGGGTGCGCATCGAGTCCGTCTCGTAGGGGAGCGGCAGGATGGCTCACAAGAAGGGTGGCGGCTCCAGCCGCAACGGGCGCGACTCGAACGCGAAGCGCCTCGGTGTGAAGGTCTTCTCGGGCCAGAGCGTGCCCGCCGGGTCGATCATCGTCCGCCAGCGCGGCACCAAGTTCCGTCCCGGTGACGGCACCGGCCTCGGGCGCGACCACACGATCTTCGCCACGGTCACCGGCCGCGTGGAGTTCACCAACGGCCGCCAGGGCCGGCGCGTCCACGTCCGGCAAGAGGAGCCGGCCGGCGCCTGATGGACGACTCGTGGAGGGGTCGTGCCCTTCACTGATCGGGTCAGGATCCATGTGAAGGGCGGGGACGGCGGCGATGGCTGCCTGTCGTTCCGGCGCGAGGCGCACACCCCGCGGGGCGGGCCCGACGGGGGTGACGGCGGTCGCGGCGGCTCGGTGCTGCTCCTGGCCGACGAGCGCACCCGCGACCTGTCGCGCTTTCGGGGCGCGGTTCACCACCGGGCGGAGCGGGGCCATCACGGCCAGGGCGGCAAGAAGCGCGGCGCCGCCGGTCGCGACCTGGTGCTCAGGGTTCCCCCCGGCACGCGTGTCGTGCGCGACGGTGAGCCCGTCGCCGAGCTGTCGGGCGAGGGCCAGACCGTGCAGGTGGCCCGCGGCGGTGACGGTGGGGTGGGCAACAGGGCCTTCCGGTCGTCGACCAATCGCGCCCCGCGCACGACCGTGCCGGGCTCGGCGGGCGAGGCCACCTGGCTCACCCTCGAGCTGCGGCTGCCCGTCGACGTGGCCATCGTCGGTCTGCCCAACTCGGGAAAGAGCGCGCTGCTCAACGCGCTGACCGGCGCCTCGGCGCCCGTGGAGCCGTACCCGCAATCGACGCGCGAGCCCGCGTTCGGCCCGCTCCCCAGCGAGGACGAGGCACGGTTGTTCACCGTGGCCGACCTTCCGGGCCTCGCGGCCGACGGCACGCCGCGGCCCGACGGACACCTGGAGCAGCTCGAGCGGGCCAGCGTGGTGCTGCACCTGCTCGACGCCGCCGACCCCGAGCCGGCCGAGCAGCGCCTCGCGCGTGCGCGTGCGGGACTGGGGCCCTTCGTGCCGGAGGGCGCGCGCGTGGCGGTGGTGGCCATGGGCTGCCCGCCCGACGAGCGGCCGGCGTGGGCCGAGCTGGCCGTCGACGCCGACAGCGGCGAGGGCGTCGACGAGCTCCGCTCGCTGGTGCTCCGGGGGCTGGGGGGCGAATGAGCCTGATCGTCGCCAAGCTGGGGTCGTCGACCCTCGTCGACCAGGCCGGGAACCTGCGTGAGCGGGTCATGGCCGCCCGCGCGGCCGACTTCGCCCGCCTGCGCCGCGACGGGCACCGGGTGGTGGTCGTGTCCAGCGGGGCCATCGCGCTCGGATTCGGTCGCCTGGGGATGAACGACCGCCCCACCGCGCTGCCCGACCTGCAGGCCGCCTCGGCCGTGGGCCAGGGGTCGTTGATCCAGCGGTACGAGCGCGCGTTCGCCGAGCACGGGGTCATCCCGGCGCAGGTTCTGCTCACCTCCGCGGACCTCGAGCGCCGCGACGCGTACGTCAACGCGCGCAACACCCTCCATCGGCTGCTGTCACTCGGCACCGTGCCGGTGGTCAACGAGAACGACACCACCTCCGTCGACGAGCTGGCCTTCGGCGACAACGACGTGCTGGCCGCGCAGGTGGCGATCCTGCTCGGCGCGGACTGGCTCGTGCTGCTCACCGATCGCGAGGGTCTCTACGGTCCGGGCGTCGACGGGCCGGAGCTGATCGGCCAGGTGCCGGCCGAGGTGTCGCCGGACGACGTGCCGTTGGCCGACATGGGCGGCTCGGGTCTGGGCCGGGGCGGCGTGGCGAGCAAGATCGCTGCAGCCGGCATGGCCACGCGGGCCGGCGTGACGGCCGCCGTCGCGTCGGGGCGCGACGATGGCATCGTCGGGCGGATCGTGGCGGGCGAGGCGGTGGGCACCCGCTTCGCGCCGCGACGGACCGGCGACTCGGCCTTCAAGCTCTGGCTGCGCTACGCGAAGCCCTCGATGGGCTCGGTTCGCGTGGACGATGGAGCCGCCCGCGCGCTGCGCGATCGCGGAACGTCACTGCTGCCGGTGGGCGTGGTGGGCTGCGATGGGGGCTTCTCCGCCGGCGACGCCGTCGAGATCACCGACGCCGGCGGGGGCCTGACCCTGGGCAAGGGCATCGTCCAGCTGTCGGCCGACGAGCTCCGGCAGGTGCGCGGGTTGAAGACCGACGACGTCCGCCGCCGCCTGCCGGGGGCGGCCGCCGCGGTGGTGCACCGCGATCAGCTCGTGTTGTTCGCCGACGGGCCTGCTCCGTGAGCGAGCGCGTGGGGATCCTTGGCGGGACCTTCGATCCCCCGCACACCGGGCATGTCCTGGTGGCCGATCGGGCCGCGCGCCGCCTCGACCTGGACCCCGTGCTGCTGGTGCCGACCGGCCGCCCGCCGCACAAGCCCGAGGGCGCGCTGCTCGACGCCGCCCTCCGCGCGGAGCTCGTGGCCGCCGTCGCCGCGGAGCACGACCGCCTGGAGATGTGGCCGGGCGAGATCGAGCGCGAGGGCGTGAGCTACACCGCCGACACCGTGGAGCAGATCGCCGCAGAGCGCCCCGGCGCCGAGCTGTGGTTCATCCTGGGTACCGATCAGCTGCGAGAGTTCCACCGCTGGCGCGACCCCGAGCGCATCGTGGCCGTGGCCCGGCTCGCCGCCGTGGCCCGCAGCGGCGACCATCCGGACGAGGCCGCGGCGCGGTTGCCCTCCGGCGCACGGGTGGACGTGGTCCACGTGCCGCGCATCGACGTGTCCTCCACCCTCGTCCGGCAGCGCATGGGCGATGGGCTGCCGATCGACGATCTCGTTCCCGCGGCCGTCGCCGAGGCGCTTCGGAAGAAGGGTCTGGTAGCCTCGCCAACGTCCCGATAGTTACGAGGAGCACCGGCGAACCCCCTCGAGCTCACCCTTGCCGCCGCGGCGGCCGCGAACGAGAAGAAGGCCCGCGACATCGTCATCCTCGACATGCGCGAGCTGGTGACGTACACCGACTACATGGTGATCTGCACCGGGTCCACGCCGCGCCAGACGAAGGCCATCGCCGACGAGGTGCGCCGCAAGCTGAAGGACGAGCACGGTGTCCTGCCGCGCCGCGTGGAGGGCGACGCCGAGGGGGAGTGGATCCTGCTCGACCTGCTCGATGCGGTCGTGCACGTGTTCACGCCCGAGGCGCGTGAGTTCTACCGCCTGGACCGCCTGTGGGGCCAGGCCCCGCGCCAGGAGTTCGAGGCCGCCGCGTCCTAGTCCGGTTTGGGCGTCTCGGGCTCGGTCGCCGGCTGTCGACGCTCTATA
>JARFPS010000114.1 GCA_029288175.1 Miltoncostaea sp.
GGGCGCCCCGCACGGAGCGGGGGCCATCCGGGGGATCGTGGGGCTCCGAGACGGCGTCCTCCGCGTCGAGGCCCGGGTCGGAGAAGCCATCCCTCTTGTGGGAGTTGTCACAGTACGGGGGGTTGGAGCTCATGCCGCAACGACAGAGCGCGAGGCGCGTCTCCTCGGACACCAGCTCGCCGTCGGGCGTCTCGAGCCGCAGGTCGCCCTTCAGAAGCACCGGGCCGTCCTGGGTGGCGACGACCCGGGTGGGCCGGATGCGGTTCTCCTGCGAAGTCCCGTCGGTGCGCTCGTAACGGAGCGCGCCCGTCGGGCACCGCTCGACCGCGGCGGCCACCCTCTCCGGCGGCGCGGCGCCGGCGTCCACCCACGGGCGCCGATCGGCCTTGAAGACCTCGGGCTCGTCGACCAGGCAGCGCATGGTGTGGATGCACCGCGAGCTGTCCCAGAGGACGCGGATGCCCTCGGCGTCGTAGGTGCGCTTGGCCATCCCCGAGGACCCTAGCGAGACGGCCTTCGCGCGGGCCCGGTCAGGAACTCGTAAGGAACGGGAAAGGGTGCCGCAAGCACCTGCGGCGAGAGTGGGCGGACCCCCCGACGAGGAGAGAGCATGCCCAAGATCAGCCTGCCGAAGGGGCGCCGCGCGCGCCTGGCCATGACGGCGCTGGCGGTACCCGTGATGGCGCTCGGAGTGGCCGCCTGTGGCGACGACGACGATGGCGCGGCGGACGCGCCGACCGAGGCCGTGGACTACGAGGTCACGATCACCAACACCAACCCCGGCCAGCCGTTCACCCCGCCGCTGGTCGTGACCCATGGCGAGGCGGGGCAGTTGTTCGCCGTCGGCCAGGAGGCCAACGAGGCGATTCAGGAGATCGCCGAGAACGGCAACCTGGAGCCGGGGCTCGGGCTGACGGGCGTCACGACCGTCCAGGGAGCCGAGACGCCGATTGTGCCCACCGGCTCGCCCGCGGCGGGGATGTTCCCCGACGCCGTGACCTTTACGGTCACCGCCCAGCCGGGCGAGGGCCTGATCTCGTGGGCGTCGATGCTGATCTGCACGAACGACGGCTTCACCGGCGTCGACGGCCTGGCGCTGCCGGCCGAGGGCGAGACCGCCTCGGCCATGGTGAACGCCTACGACGCGGGCACGGAGACCAACACGGAGGCCTTCGCCGACATCGTGCCGCCGTGCCAGGACCTGATGGGCGTGTCGGGCGACGACGGCACGGGCATGTCGAATCCGGACCTCGCGGAAGGCGGGACCATCGAGCCACACCCCGGCATCTCGGGCGACGCGGATCTGGTTCCGGACACCCACGGGTGGAGCGACCCGGTCGCCGAGATCAGCGTGACACGGACCTCGTAGCGACTCGGGCCGACGCGTGGCGGGCGGCGAGCCGTCGCACCCGCCACGCGCGCCCGGTCAGGACGAGGGGGCCTCCGCGCGGCGCTTGACCTCGCCGAGCCCCTTGAGCATGACGCCCGCGAGCCGCGCCTCGAGATCGACGTCGGGGTCCTCGGGCTCCGCCTCGGTGCGCCAGACGACCCGGCTCCCCTCGCCGCTCGCCACGACGGTGATCGTCGCGCTGTGCGAACGCAGCTTGGTGGGCGTGCCGTCCAGCACCGAGTACGTGTAGGTCATCCCCGCATCGTCCCGATGGGTGATGCGCTCCCTGAGCCGGTAGCCGCCCACCATGTCGGCGATGCGGATGTCGTCCTCCAGGCGGCAGGACTCCACGGCGGGGAACCAGCCCACGTCGGCCGGATCGCCCACGGTCGCCCACACCCGCTCGGGTGGCGCGTCGATGGCGATGTCGACCTCGAAGTGGTTTGCCATGGAAGCGGGCGCGGGCGGGGCGCGACGGCCCCGCCCGCCTCCGGCACGCTCTACCCGAGCATCTCCGCGACGGTGTCGCGCTCGCCCACCAGCTCGTCGTTGGTGATGCCGAGCTTGTCCTGGCAGAACGCGTCGTGCTCGAAGCCCTCGCGCACGACCTCGTACTCGCCCGGGGCGGTGGTGCGCACCGGAACCGAGGCCCAGATGCCCTCCGCGAAGCCGTAGCTCCCGTCGGACTTCACGGCGATGGAGTGGATCTCGTCGCCGGGCGTGTGCAGGGAGCGCACGTGGTCGAGCGCCGCGTTGGCCGCCGATGCCGCGCTCGACTGGCCACGGGCCGCGATGATGGCCGCGCCGCGCTTGCCGACCGTGGGAAGGAACTCCTCCTGAAGCCAGGCATCGTCGCCGATGACCTCGGCCGCCGGCTTCCCACCGATGGTGGCGTTGGTGAAGTCGGCGAACATCGTCGGCGAGTGGTTGCCGAAGATGATGATGTTCTCGACGTCGGTCAGCGGGACGCCCGCCTTCTTGGCCAGCTGGGTCTGCGCCCGGTTCTGGTCGAGCCGGGTCATGGCCGTGAAGTTCTCGGCCGGGATCCGCGAGGCCTGGCTGGCGGCGATCATGCAGTTGGTGTTGCAGGGGTTGCCCACCACGACCGTCCGGCACGTGCTCGCCGCGACCTCGTCGATCGCCTTGCCCTGCTCGATGAAGATCTTGCCGTTGTCCTTCAGCAGGTCGGCGCGCTCCATGCCCGGACCGCGTGGCTTCGCGCCCACGAGGATGGCCCAGTCGGCGTCGGCGAACGCCTCGCGGGGGTCCCCGGTCAGGACGTAGTCCTCAAGCAGCGGGAAGGCGCAGTCGTCGAGCTCCATGGCGACGCCCTTCAGCGCCTCCTGGACCTCGTCGATGGGCAGCTCGAGAAGCTGGAGGATGACCGGCTGGTCGGGTCCGAAGGCCTGCCCCGACGCGATGCGGGGCAGGATGCTGTACCCGATCTGTCCTGCGGCGCCGGTGACGGCGACCCGAAGCGGAGTCTTGCTCATGAGCCGCTCCCCGACTGCAGCTTCTCGACGAGCGCGTCGGCGACTCCCGACGTCCCGACCGCGGTCGGGTCGTTGCGATCTTCCTTCATGTCGTAGGTGACCGACTTGCCCTCGATGATGACCTCCGCGATGGCCGCCTCCATGCGGTCGGCGGCGTCCGTCTCCTTGAGGTAGCGGAGCATCATGACGCCCGACAGCATCATGGCCATCGGGTTGACCTTGTTCTGGCCGGTGTACTTCGGCGCGCTGCCGTGCGTGGGCTCGAACAGGGCGACGCCGTCGCCGATGTTCGCGCCCGGCGCGACGCCCAGACCGCCGACGATGCCGGCGCCCAGGTCGGACAGGATGTCCCCGTAGAGGTTCGGGAGGACGAGCACGTCGTACAGCTCGGGCTTCTGGATGAGCTGCATGCACATGTTGTCGACGATGCGCTCCTCGAACTCGATGTCCGGGAACTCCTTGGACACCTCCTCGGCGACGCGCAGCCACAGGCCGTCGGTGTACTTCATGATGTTGGCCTTGTGGACGGCCGTGACCTTCTTGCGGTTGTTCTCCTGCGCGTACTTGAAGGCGAAGCGGACGACGCGCTGCGTGCCGGGCACCGAGATGGGCTTGATGGAGATACCGGCGCGGTCCTTGATGTTGGCCGTCGGATCGAGCTTCTCGATGAGCTCCTGGACCTTGGCGGCCTCCTCGGAGCCCTCCTCGAACTCGATGCCGGCGTAGAGGTCCTCGGTGTTCTCGCGCACCATGACGATGTCGACGTCCTCGAAGCGCGACCTCACGCCCGGATAGCTCTTGCACGGGCGCACGCACGCGTAGAGATCAAGCTCCTTGCGAAGCGCCACGTTGACGCTGCGGAACCCGTGCCCCACCGGTGTGGTGATCGGACCCTTGATACCGATGCCGGTGCTGCGTACCGATTCCAACACGGAGTCGGGCAGGGGTGTACCCGCCGTCTCCATGATGTCGACGCCGGCTTCCTGAACATCCCAATCGAAGTCCACGCCCGTCGCGTCGAGGACACGCTTGGTGGCCTCGGCGATCTCGGGCCCGGTGCCGTCGCCGGGGATGAAAGTGACCCTGTGTGACACCTCGGCCGTCCTCGCTTCCTTGTCGCCTAAAAAAGGCCGCCAGCGGCGGCCGTCCCAAACGGCCGAAGTATAGCCGCCGCGCCCACCCCGGGGGGATCGACCCGCCACCCGGACATCCGGGCAGCCCCTGACCGCCGACCGGCGCAACGGGACGATCGACCCGTCGGGAGAGGCCTGAACGTCCGATAGAGTCCGTCGGAGACCGCACCACACAACAACCCATCCGAAAGGGCACCAACCCTGCGAACCCAAGACGACGTGCTGGTCGCCGCACGCCTGGCGGCCATGCGCGCAGCGAACGCCGCGCACCAGGCCGGCGCCGACGTCGCCCTCCTCACCAAGCACCAACCGGAGCCC